>NZ_JBVVQB010000005.1:0-183354 GCF_055811775.1 Mesorhizobium sp. WSM4844
TTCACGAGACGTCTCAGAATCAGACGCGAACAAACCAGAATCGAAGACGGAACCTTGTTCTTCTGTGCAAAGCCCTCTCAAGGGGAGAGATTTGCTGTCATCACCGCTTTCGCCAATCGCCAAGGTTGGTAGATGGCCGCCTTCGCAGCAACTGCCAATCTCCCCCCTTGAGGGGGAGATGGCCGGCAGGCCAGAGGGGGGTGCTTCGCGCATCCGCTGGTGCTTGACCGATGCACTTCGGACCTCATCTTCTTCTCGCCGCCCTCGAAGGCCTCGTCACCTCCGCCGTGCTGGCGCTGACGGCGCTTGGCCTGTCGCTGGTGTTCGGCGTCATGCGCGTCGTCAATGTCGCCCATGGCGAGTTCTTCATGCTCGGCGCGGTGCTTGCCTGGGCGATCTCCACGGCGATATCAGGCCATCCGGCGCTCGGCTTCCTCGCAGCCCTGGTGCTGGCGCCGCTGATCGTCGGCCTGATCGCGCTGGTCTCCGAACGGCTGGTGCTGCGCCGGCTGAATTACAATCCGGAAGCCACCATCGTCGCCACCATCGGCATGCTCTACATCATCCAGCAACTGGCGCTGACCTTTTATGGTCCGGAGGCACGGCCAGTGGAGCCGCCCTTCAGCTACCGCATCCTTTTGCCGTGGTTCGGCTACTCCGGCTACAAGCTGTCGATCATCGCCGCATCCGCGCTTCTGCTGGTGGCGACCTGGTTCGTGCTGACGCGTACGAGAATCGGCCTCGTCATGCGCGCCACGCAATATGACAGCGAAACGGCGCAGGCCTTTGGCATTCCGGTCGACCGCGTCTATGCCGGCGTCTTCGCGCTCGGCGCCATGCTGGCGGCGGTGGCCGCGGTGCTGATCGTGCCGATCAGCCAGGCGCATTACCTGATGGGACAGGACCCGCTGCTGCTGTCCTTCATCGTCGTCATCATCGGCGGCCTCGGCTCGCTGCGCGGCACCGTCGTCGCCGCCGTGCTCATCGGCCTGTCGGACGGCATCGTCTCGGTGTTCTTCTCGCCGACGCTGGCCAAGATCATCGCCACGCTGCTGGTGGCCATGGTGCTGGTGTTCCGGCCGCAAGGCCTGTTCGGGACGGCATCGCGATGAAGGAGGCTTCACCGTCAAAGGCCTATGCGTTGCATCTGGGCGTCATCGTCCTGCTGTTCGCCCTAAGCTTCGTCCTGCCGGAATATCACCACGGGCTGCTCGCCCGCATCATGGTGCTGGCGGTTTTCGCCATGGGCTACAACCTGCTGTTCGGCTATGTCGGGTTGCTCAGCCTCGGCCACGCCATGTTCTTTTCGGCTGGGCTCTATGGCGCAGGCCTTGCCGTCATCCAGCTCGGCTGGAGCGTGCCGGCCGCCTTCGCCGCCGGCCTTGCCTGCGGCGCGCTTCTCGCGCTGGTGATCGGGCTGCTGGCGCTGCGCACTTCCGGTGTCGCCTTCATGATCGTCACCATGATGTTCGCGCAGGTGTTCTATCTGATAATCCTCTATCTCGCGGCCTGGACCGGCGGCGATCAGGGCCTGGTGGTGCCGCAGTCGGCGCGTGTGCTTGTTTTGGGCGACACCTCGCTCGGCCTCACCAACCCGACCGTGCGCTACATGAGCGCGCTGGTCCTGTTCTCGATCGTGCTGCTGGTGACGCTCGGCATAGTCCGCTCCAGGTATGGCCGTGTGCTGGTCGCCATCCGCGAAAACGAGGAGCGGACCAAAATGCTCGGCTACGACATTTTTTCCAACAAGCTTGCCGCGGTCGTCGTCTCCGGCACCATCTGCGCGGCTTCGGGCGCCGCCTACGCGCTGCTGTTCGGTTATGTCGGCTCGACCTTCGCCTCGGTGCAATATTCCATCCTGCCGCTGCTCTGGGTGCTGCTCGGCGGTGCTGCGACCACGCTCGGTCCGCTGATTGGCACTCTGTTCATGTACTATGTCGTCGACGTCACCAGCGGCTACACCTCGGCCTATCTGCTGATCGTCGGCATCGCCCTCATCGCGCTGGTGCTGTTCTTTCCCAGGGGCATTCTCGGCACCATCCGTCAGCGCTGGCTCGGATGGCTGCCATGATGCCGCTGCTGACGACCAAAGGCCTGTCCCGCAATTTCGGCGGCCTGCGCGCTGTCGATGGTGTCGATTTCGCCCTCATGCCGGGCGAGATCCGCGCCGTCATCGGCCCCAATGGCGCCGGCAAGACCACCTTCGTCAGCCTGATCAGCGGCCGCATCCAGCCGTCATCGGGCATGATCGTCTTCGACGGCGCCGACATTACCAACCTGCCGGCCTACGCCAGGGTCCGCCTTGGCATCGCCTACACCTTCCAGATCACCAGCGTCTTCGCCAACCTCACCGCCTACGACAATGTCGCGCTGCCGGTGCAGCGCACGCTGACCGACGGCCGCTCGAAAGGTGCTGTGCATGCCGGCGTCATGGCGGCGCTGGAGCGCACCGGCCTTGCCGACCGCGCCCATATGCCGGCCGGGCAATTGTCCTATGGCCATCAGCGCCTGCTCGAAGTGGCGATGGGGCTGGCGCTGAAACCGCGCCTGCTGATCCTCGACGAGCCGACGCAGGGGCTGGCCGACAGCGAGATCGACAATTTCATCGGGCTGGTGCGCGAGATCGCCAAAAGCGCGACAGTGCTGCTGATCGAGCACAACATGCCGGTGGTCATGCAGCTTGCCGACCGCATCACCGTCTTCAACGCCGGCAAGATCCTGGCCGAAGGCACGCCCGAGCAGGTTCGCGCCAATACGCAAGTGCAGGACGCCTATTTGGGGACGACCCCATGACGCAACCGCGGGCAGAAGCACTGACCATCTCCGGGCTCGACTGCTTCTATGGCGAGGTCCAGGTGCTCTACGGCCTCGGCCTCGTGCTGAACAAGGGCGAGGTGCTTTGCCTGTTCGGCCGCAACGGCGCCGGCAAGACGACGACGCTGAAGGCGATCATGGGCCTCGTTCCTTCACGCGCCGGCTCGATCAGGCTCGACGGCACGGAGTTGACCGGCCTGCCGGCGCACGACGTGCCGAAGGCCGGCGTCGCCTATGTGCCGCAGGGCCGGCGGCTGTTCGCCGAGATGACGGTGGCCGAAAACATCGAGATCGGCCTGATGGCCCGCGGCAAGGGCAAGGCGACGCGCGAAAACGTGCTCGAGCTCTTCCCGCTGCTGCGCCAGCGGCTGAGACAACGCTCCGGCACGCTGTCGGGCGGCGAGCAGCAGATGCTGGCCATGGCTCGGGCCCTGTGTCTCGAGCCGCAGGTGCTTCTGCTCGACGAGCCGACCGAAGGGCTGATGCCGTCGATGATCGCAAAAATCCGCGAGACGGTAGCGAAGCTGCGTGTATCAGGCGTCTCGACGATCCTGGTCGAGCAGCGCGTCGATGCCGTGCTGTCCGTCGCCGACCGGGTCTCGTTCATCGAAAACGGCCGCAACCGCGAGACCGTCGATATCGAGGAGCTCCGCGCCGATCCGTCGGCGGTCCGCCGCTATGTCGGCGTCGGCTGATCAGCGAAAGAACAGGAAACCCGCGATCAAAAAAATCGGGACCAGTACCGCGCCCGACCATGCCATGTAGCCGAAGAAGCCCGGCATTTTTACGCCGCGATGCCTGGCAATGGCGTAAACCATGAAATTTGGCGCATTGCCGATATAGGTGTTGGCGCCCATGAACACCGCGCCGGCCGAGATCGCCGCCAGCGTCGAGGCGAAGGTGGTCATCAGATGCTGCGGATCGCCGCCGGCGAGCTCGAAGAACACCAGATAGGTCGGCGCATTGTCGAGGAAGGAAGACAGCGCTCCGGTCATCCAGAAATACGCCAGGTCGTTGGGCTCGCCCGTCGGCGAACTGACCAGCGAGACCAGCGGCGCCAGCGCGCCGTCGGCACCGGCCCTGAGAATGGCGATGACCGGAACGATGCAGATGAAGATGCCGGCGAACAGTTTCGCCACCTCTGATATCGGCTCCCAGTGGAAGTTGTTCGCCCGCCTGTGGCTCTTGCTTGAGACAGCGAGCGAAAGCAAGGCGAGGGCCAGGATGATGGCGTCGCGCACAAGGTTCTGCAATTCAAGGCTCACGCCCTGGACGGAGAACGCCACGCCCGGCTTCCAGGTCGCGGAAAGCAGGATCGCGCCGATCACCCCGGCCAGCAGCGGGAGGTTGGCCAGGCCTCGGATGCGCACCTTGGTGTCCGGTGTCGGATCCTTGATCTTCGGTGCGCCGGCCTCGCGGTGATGCAGGATGATGTCCATGGCCAGGAAGACGGCCAGCACCAGGCCGCCGACGAACAATGTCTCCTGATAGAGATTGGCAGCGGTCCAGAAGAAATCGACGCCGCGCAGGAAGCCGACGAACAGCGGCGGATCACCGAGCGGCGTCAGCGAGCCGCCGATGTTGGACACCAGGAAAATGAAGAAGATGACGACATGGGCGTTGAACGGCCGGTTGTCGTTGGCGCGCAGGATCGGCCTGATCAGGATCATCGAGGCGCCGGTCGTGCCGATGACCGAGGCGAGCATCGCCCCGATCAGCAGCAGTCCGGCATTCACCAGCGGCGTGCCGTGGATGTTGCCGGCGACGAGGATGCCGCCCGAAATGGTGAACAGCGCAAACAGAAGAATGATGAACGACATGTATTCGGTGAGCAGCGCATGCAGCACCGCCTCTGCAGCCGAAGCCATGCCGAACGCCAGCGCCAGCGGCACGACCGCAAGCGCCGCCCAGAACAAGGTGATCTTGCCGTAGTGATGCTCCCAGACATGGTGGAAGAGCAATGGCCCGGTGGCGATCGACAGAAGCAGGCCGGCAAAGGGCAGCGCCCACCACAGCGACATTGTTTCGCCGGGCAATTCGTGGGCCTCGGCTGCAAGCACTGTTCCCGGAAACAGGGTTGCGACTGCCACCACAGCGCCCGCCGTCAAAGCCGCCGCAAACCGCATAATGCCCCCTCTGGAATTGTGTCGAATGCGATTGGTGATGTTCAAGCCAGCGTCACGCCGGCATCGCGCATTCGGTTCAGCATCGTCTCGAGTGAGCCATTGAGATCGATGCCGCGGCAGGCGTCGAGCCGCACTGTCGTGTGAAAGCCGTGCTTGACCGCGTCGAGCGCCGAGAAGGCGACGCAATAATCGGTCGCCAGGCCGACCAGGGTCAGCGTGTCGATGCCGCGCTCCTTGAGATAGCCGGCAAGGCCGGTCGGCGTCGCATGGTCGTTCTCGAAGAAAGCCGAATAGCTGTCGATCTCCGGGCGGAAACCCTTGCGGATCACCAGTTCGGCCCTGGTCCAGGCAAGGCCCGAATGGAAATCCGAACCCAGGCTGCCCTGGATGCAGTGGTCGGGCCACAGCGTCTGCGGGCCGTAGGGCATCTCGATCGTTTCGAACGGCTGCTTGCCGGGATGATTGGAGGCAAAACTCGAATGTCCGGCGGGATGCCAGTCCTGCGTCAGCACGACATGTTCGGTCCGCCGGATCAGGTCGTTGACCAGCGGCACGATCTCGTCGCCGCCGGCCACCGCCAGCGCGCCGCCCGGACAGAAATCGTTCTGCAGGTCGATGATGACAAGCGCTTCGTCGGCCATGGAGCCTCCCTCTTGTTTGTCCCGGAGGCATGAAGTCTGCCGAAACGTGGAATCCGGTGTTCGAACCCGCCGAAAATGCCGCTGACGCAACGGATGCAGAAACTTGACCAGATGGCCGGCTGCGTCAACTCCAACGGCATAACAAATGCGTGCCGTCGCGCCGATGCTGGCGCCGGCGCAAAACTCTGGCTTTGACAATTCCTGCCGGCTTGATATCATTTGCATACGAATGAATTTGACCGGCTCGGAGGCCGGCAGGTCCGTCGGCAACCCTATTTTTGGGAAGGCCCATTTTGGGAAGGCAAGCGTGATCCGTTACGCGAAACCCACCACGGTCGACGAGGCGCTCGCTCTGCTTGGCGAGGCTTCGTGGCGCATCCTTGCCGGCGGCACCGATTTCTATCCGGCACAAGGAGCCAAGCCTTTCCGCGACAATGTCCTCGATATCAACGGCCTGGCGACGCTGCGCGGTATTGCTGAGACCGACAGCCATTGGCTCATCGGCGCGCGCACGACCTGGACCGATCTTGTCCGTCATCCGCTGCCGGCGGCCTTCGACGCGCTGAAGCAGGCGGCGCGGGAAGTCGGCTCCGTCCAGATCCAGAACGTTGCCTCCATCGCCGGCAATCTCTGCAACGCCTCCCCGGCGGCCGACGGCGTGCCGGCGCTGCTCGTCCTCGACGCCGAGGTCGAACTGCGCGCGGTGGCGATGGTCCGCCATCTGCCGCTGGAAAAATTCATCCTGGGGAACCGCCGCACGGAACTGCAGCCGGGCGAAATGGTCACCGCCATCCGCGTGCCGAAAGAAGCGGCCACCGGCACGTCGGTTTTCGAAAAACTCGGCGCGCGCCGCTATCTCGTCATTTCGATAGCCATGGCGGCGGCTCGCTTGACCATTGAGGATGGCATCGTTGCCAACGCCGCCGTCGCCGTCGGCTCCTGTTCGGCGGTCGCCAGGCGTCTTGCAAGTGTCGAAGCAGCCTTGCGCGGCCTCCCGGTCAACGACGCTCTCGTCGCTGCGATCCAGTCCGCACCGATGGACGAGCTTTCGCCGATCGACGACGTGCGCGGCAGCGCCGAATACCGGCTGGACGCCGCGCGCGAGATTGTCGCCCGCGCCGTTCTCGGTGCCGCGGGTCACGCGTCGGTCGAGAAGGTAGCGGCGGCATGAGCCAAGCTCAACCTGGCATGACCAAAACTCAGCCTGGCATGAGCGGAGCTCAGCCTGGCATGAGCGGAGCTCAGCCTGGCATGAGCATGGAGCGCGCCGACATCGCCTTCGAGGTCAACGGCGCCGCCGTCTCTGTCTGCGTGCCGCCGGTTCGCCGTCTCTCTTCGGTGCTGCGTGACGAATTGCGGCTGACCGGCACCAAGGTCGGCTGCGACGCCGGCGACTGCGGCGCCTGCACGGTGCTTGTCGACGGCGAACCTGTCTGCGCCTGCCTGATGTCTGCGGCTTCTGCCGCTGGCACCGTGGTGACCACGGTCGAGGGTCTCGCCAACGGCAGATTGTCGGCGCTGCAGGCCTCGTTCCTCGACCATGGCGCGGCGCAATGCGGCATCTGCACACCCGGCCTGCTGATCGCGGCAACCGCGCTGCTTGAGAAGAACCCCAATCCCACCGAGGCCGAAACCCAGGATGCCCTGGGCGGCGTCCTCTGCCGATGCACCGGCTATCGCAAGATCGTCGCTGCGGTGATGGATGCGGGACGGTTCGCGAGCGAATTTTTGACCGACGGCGCTGCCCCTCATCCGCCTGCCGGCACCTTCTCCCCGTTTAATGACGGGGAAAAAGGACAAGTTTCTGCGCTGGCTACCCCTTCTCTCGATCTTGACCGCAGAATGCCAATTTCGGGCCACGCCGTCGGCTCCTCTCCAATTCGCCTCGACGGCCTGCCGAAAGTCACCGGCGGCGAAAAATTCGGCGGCGATTCCTTCCCGGCCGATGCGCTGGCGGTGCTGGTGGTCCGCTCGCCGCATCATCACGCCCGCTTCGCCTTCGGCGATCTCGACGCCTGGGTGAAAGTCCATCCCGGCATCGTCGGCGTCTTCACCGCTGCCGATATTCCGGGAAGGAACTGCTTCGGCGTCATCGCGCCTTTTGCCGACCAGCCAGCGCTGGCCGAAAATTTTTCGCGCTTTCGTGGCGAGGCGGTGGCGCTGGTTGCCGGCGAGCGCGAGGCCATCCTCGATCTCGATCTTGCGGATTTTCCTGTTCGATGGACCGAGTTGCCGCATGTCCTGCAGCCTTGCGAGGCGCAGGCCGGCGGCGTGCGGCTGATCCACGAGAACCGGCCGGCAAACCTGCTCACATCAGGCTTTGTCGAGCGCGGTGACCCCGACGCCGCCCTTGCCGGCGCTACGTTCACTGTTTCCGGCGCCATCGACACGTCCTATGTCGAGCACGCCTATATCGAGCCGGAAGCCGGCTATGCCTATAGGGACGGCGACACGCTGGTCGTCGTCGCCTGCACGCAGGCGCCCTATATGGACCGCGACGACGTCGCAAAAGTGCTTGGCCTTGCCGTCGACAAGGTGCGGATCGTGCCGACCGCCACCGGCGGCGGCTTCGGCTCCAAGCTCGACGTTTCGTTGCAGCCGCTGATCGGTCTGGTCGCGATGAAGACCGGGCGGCCGGCGGCACTCGCCTATACCCGTCATGAATCGATGATCTCGACCACCAAGCGTCATCCCGCCGAGATGAAGGCGACGATCGGCGCCGATGCCGATGGTCGCGTCACCGCCATGGTCTTCGCAGGCGATTTCAACACCGGCGCCTATGCGAGTTGGGGACCGACCGTCGCCAACCGCGTGCCGGTGCATGCCTCCGGTCCCTATGCGACCCCGAATTATCGGGCCGAAGGCCGCGCCATCCACACGAATGGCCCGATCTCCGGTGCCTTCCGCGGTTTCGGCGTGCCGCAGGCGACGATCATGCAGGAGACGCTCTATGACGAACTTGCCGCAAAGCTTGGGCTGGATCGGCTCGATTTTCGTGTGAAAAACTGCCTTCGGAACGGCTGCGAAACGGTTACCGGCCAGAGGCTGGAATCGGGCGTCGGCATCGCCGACTGCCTCGAAGCGCTGCGGCCGCATTGGATGCGTGCGCTTGTCGATGCCGATGCGTTCAACAGTGCCAATGACAGCAGGAAACGCGGCGTCGGTGTCGCCTCCTGCTGGTACGGCTGCGGCAACACCTCCCTGCCCAATCCGTCGACCATCAGGGTCGGCATCTCGGCTGAAGGCGATGTCGTCCTGCATCAGGGCGCGGTCGATATCGGGCAAGGTTCGAACACGGTCATTGCCCAGATCTGCGCCGACGCGCTCGGCCTGCCGCTGGAAAAGTTCCGGCTGAAAAGCGCCGACACGGCGATCACGCCGGACGCCGGCAAGACGTCGGCCTCGCGCCAGACCTTCGTGACCGGCAAGGCCGCCGAAAAGGCCGGCCGCGCCTTGCGCGAGACGATGCTGCGCTTCGCCAATGTGTCGGAGAGAGCGGCGATCGTTCTGGAGGGCGCAAGCCTGGTCATCCGCGAGGGCGAAGCAACACGGCATATCGATTTGTCCACTCTGAAGGCCGATGCCGACGGCTTGGTCTTTCGCGCCGAGGAAAGCTATGACCCGCCGACCCTGCCGCTCGACGCCAGGGGCCAGGGCAAGCCTTACGCCGTCTATGGTTACGGCGCGCAGGTCGCCGAACTGGAGGTCGACCTCAAGCTCGGCACAGTGGAGCTGATCAAGATCACCGCCGCGCATGATGTCGGCAAGGCGATCAACCCGCTGCTTGCCGAAGGCCAGATCGAGGGCGGCATCGCGCAAGGCATCGGCATGGCGCTGATGGAGGAATACATCCCCGGCCGCACCGAGAATCTGCACGACTACCTGATCCCGACGATCGGCGACGTGCCGCCGATCGAGACCATCCTGATCGAAGTTCCGGATCCGGAAGGACCCTTTGGCGCCAAAGGCCTGGGCGAGCATGTGCTGATCCCGACGGCACCGGCGATCCTCAATGCCATCCGCCATGCCACCGGTGTCCTGGTCAGCAAAATTCCGGCGACGCCGACCCGCATCCGCGCCGCGATCCGCGACAAGGAGGCACGCCGATGAGCGAGCTTGCCGAACGTTTCGAGACGCATGATCCCGGCGAGAAGCAGGTGGCGGAAAAGATCCGCTGCGATGCCTGCCCGGTCATGTGCTACATAGCAGACGGCCGCACCGGCGCCTGTGATCGTTACGGCAATGTCGGCGGCAGGATCGTGCGGATGGATCCGCTGACCATCCTCGACCACGCGACCGAGGCCGGCGGCGCGGTCGTGCCGTTTGTCGCCGAGGGCGAAGAATGGGACGGCGAGCTGGTCAACACCGGCCGCCGCTTCGTCACCGCGATCGGCGCCGGAACCACCTATCCCGACTACAAGCCGGCGCCTTTCATCGTCAGCCAGGAGGTCGAAGGCGTCGATCTCGTCACCGTCGTCACCGAGGGCATCTTCTCCTACTGCGGCGTCAAGGTGAAGATCGACACCGACCGGCATATCGGCCCCGAAACGGCGACGGTCCGCGCGGCGGGCGAGGCGATCGGCCATGTCACGACAGGCGAATATGGCTCGCAGATGTTGTCGCTGGGCGGCGTGCATCATCTGACCGGCGGATCCAAAGCCGAAGGTCGCGCCACCTGCGATGCGCTGCTCAATCTATGCAACCGCAAGCCGGTCGAACTCACCATCGACGGCGGTGCCACGGTCATCGTCGAAGCCGGCAAGCCGCCGGTCATCGACGGTCAGCTTGAACAGCGGATGCGGGTCGGCTGCGGCTCGGCCACCATCGGCATGTTCGCCACCCAGTGGCGCGGCCTGGTCGACGAGGTGGTGGTGGTCGACGACCACATCACCGGCGTCGTTTCCGAGCATCAGGCAGGCAAGGTGCTCGGCTGGCAGGACACGGGGATAAAAATCATCGGCCGCCGTTCGACGCCGGGCCGCTATTTCAAGGTGTCGGAGCCCGGCCTCGGCTGGGGCGGCACCAGCATTTCCGACCCGCTGTCGATCCTTGGCGAATGGAATGCGAAGAAGGGCGCGCGTCCCGGCCTGTCGCTGCTGATGGTCTCGACCACCGGCGAGCAGTTCGCCTATTACGAGCTCGACGACGCCTTGAAGCCGGTGCAGAAACCGTTCCCCGAGCGGCTGCAGAAATCCGTCGGCCTGATCGAGGACAATTGCGAGCCGGCTCTGTGCACCGTGCTGTTCGTCGGCGGCGCCGGCGGCTCGCTGCGTGCCGGCGTCACCGAGAACCCGGTCAATCTGACCCGCTCGGTGCAGGGCCTGACGACGTATGTGACGGTCGGCGGCGCGCCGGTCTATGTCTGGCCGGGCGGCGGCATCACGCTGATGGTCGATGTCACCCGTGTGCCGGAAGGCGCCTTCGGCTATGTGCCGACGCCGGCGCTGGTGGCGCCGATCGAGTTCACCCTGCGCCGCGACGATTATATCAGGCTCGGCGGCTACGCAGCCGAGATCCGCAGCGTTGACGACATTCTCGCCAAAGGCGGCGAGTATCTCAACCCGCGCCGCGGCACGTCTGCGCCGGCCAGCAACCCATGGCCGCCGCTGGCGCAGTTGCGGCGCGCAGCGGCAGACGGGGCAAAGTAGTGATGAACGGCCCGCAGGCGCATTGGCTTGATGACGGCAGGCGGCTGCATCTCAATCATGGCCCGATCGACCTGATCGTCGAGGCATTTGGCGATGCGGACGAATGCCGCGCCGCCTATGGCCAGGCGGTGGCGCGGTTTCAAACAATCCTGCAGGAGCTCGTCGACGAACTGCCGGAACTGCGCCGCCCGGCCTCGTCGCGGTCCCGTGCTTTCGCTGGCCCGGCGGCGCGACGCATGGAAGCGGCGGTTGTTCCGCTGGCGAAACAATTCATCACGCCGATGGCTGCGGTCGCCGGTTCGGTAGCCGACGAAATGCTTGGCGCGCTGCTGGCCGGTCGCCGGCTCGATCGCGCCTATGTCAACAATGGCGGCGACAGCGCGATCCATCTCGGCAATGGCCGGTCCATGACGCTTGCCATTGCCGGGACAGGTCATGGACTGGCAGACCGGATCACGATCCGTGCCGAAGACGGGATCCGCGGCATCGCGACCAGCGGCTGGCGCGGCCGTTCCTTTTCGCTCGGCATCGCCGACGCTGTTACCGTACTGGCGCGGACCGGTGCTGAAGCCGATGCCGCCGCGACCCTGATCGCCAACGCCGTCGACCTGCCCGGTCATCGCGCCATCGAGCGCATGCCGGCGCGCGATCTGGCGCCCGACAGCGACCTTGGCGATCGCCTGGTCACCCGGGGCGTCGGCGCGCTTTCATCAGGCGAAATCGCCGTCGCGCTGGACCACGGCCTCGCCGTGGCCGAAGATTTTCGGCGACATGGCCTGATTGCCGCTTCAGCCTTGTTCCTTGCCGGTCAGGCACGGATCGCCGGTCCCATGGCGCTCGTTGCGCCCAACGAGAAATCAAGGAAGGAAATTGCCCATGCCTGAGTTTGCGATCCGCAAGATTGCGGTGCTGACCGAGGAGATATTTCATGAGGGCGGGCCGGTGGCGAAGGTGCCGCGCCGCCGCGCCGCCGCCATGGCGGTGGTGAACAACCCATTCGCCGGCCGCTACGTGGAAGACCTGCAGAGCGCCATGGACGATCTGAAGCCGCTCGGGCTGCTGCTCTCCGACAAGCTGATCGCCGCATTGGGCGGCGACTTGAAACAGATCGACGGCTACGGCAAGGGCGCCATCGTCGGTATCGCCGGCGAACTGGAGCATGGCGCGCTGTGGCATGTGCCTGGCGGCTATGCCATGCGCGAGCGGCTCGGTGACGCCAAGGCGATCGTGCCGTCGGCAAAGAAGGTCGGCGCCTTCGGCGCGCGGCTCGACGTGCCGCTCGGCCATATCAACGCCGCCTATGTGCGCAGTCATTTCGATGCCATGGAGGTCGGCATCAGCGACGGGCCTCGTCCCGACGAGATCCTGTTCTGCCTCGCCATGACCTGCGGCCCGCGCGTGCACGACCGCATGGGCGGTCTCGCGGCAAAGGACATCAAGGCATGGGACGGACTGCGGTGAGCGCCGAAGACATCAAGCTCAAGCTGGTCGAGGCCGAGGAGCCCGACGAGAACGATTACCGCCTGCAGGAGCAGGTCGGCTTCATCCTGCGCAAGGCGCACCAGCGCCATGTCTCGATCTTCGCCGCGCACATTGCCGACCTGACGCCGCCGCAATTCGCCGCCCTGGCCAAATTGCACGATGTCGGCGAGACCTCGCAAAACCAGCTTGGCAGCCTGATCGCCATGGATGCGGCGACGGTGAAAGGCGTCATCGACCGGCTCAAGGCACGCGGCCTGGTCGAGCTTTCCAAGCATGAGGTCGACAAAAGGCGCCTGCTGGTCAATCTGACCGCTGAAGGCCGCAATGCCGTCGAGCGGCTGATCCCGATCGCCCGCGAGATCACCGAGGAAACGCTGGCGCCGCTTTCGGCCAAGGAGGCCGCGATTTTCATGAGGCTATTGGCCAAGCTGGCGTGAGCGGGGCCTTGATCAAAAAGGGTGCCGGCCCTGCGGCAGTCCCCTTCTCCCCGTCACTATACGGGGAGAAGGTGCCGGCAGGCGGATGAGGGGCAGCGCCATGCCGCGTCCCTCAAGCGCCCTCACCGGCGACACGCCTCAGAGCCCGTGCTCCTTCAGGATTTGGGCGGCATTTTCCTTGGTGATCTTCTGCGTCGGCAGCGTGATGGTCTTTTCGACCTTCTCGCCGTTCAGGAACTTGATCGCCTGCCGCAGCCCTTCGGCGCCCGGCGTCACATAGGTGAACGTCGCCGTCAGCTCACCATTGGCAACAAGCTGCACGCCTTCATTGGGCAGGCCGTCGATGCCGATGAACTTGATGTCCTTCTCGCGGCCGACATCCTTGGCGGCAAGATAGGCGCCGTAGGCCATCGGATCGTTGTGACCATAGACGAGGTCGATCTTCTCGTTGTTGCGCAGTGCCGTGGCCATGATGTTGTAGGCCTGGTCCTGCTTCCAGTCGCCCGACTGTTGGTCGAGCAAATATTTTATGCCCGGCTCCTTGTCGGTGAATTCATGGAAGCCGTCATGGCGGTCATGTGCCGGCTGGGTGCCCATGCCGCCCCAGATCTCGACGACATTGCCTGATGCCTTGCCCTTGCCGCCGAGCAATTCGACGGCGTATTCACCGGCAGCCCGGCCGATCAGCTTGTTGTCGCCGCCGACGAACTGCGTGTAGTCCTTGGTTTCGACATTGCGGTCGAGGACGAAGACCGGGATCTTGGCGTCGATCGCCTGCTGCACGACGCCGGTCAACCCGGCGGATTCCTTCGGTGACACCAGCAGCGCGTCGACTTCCTGGCGGATCAGGTTCTCGACATCGGCGACCTGCTTTTCCGTCTTGTCCTCGCCGTCGGTGACGATCAGCTCGACTTCCGGATGCTTGGCGGCCTCAGCCAGGATGTCCTTGTTGAACTGGGCGCGCCACGGCTCGATGGTCGTCACCTGCGAGAAGCCGATCTTCCACTTCTTGTCCTGCGCGTAGGCGTTGCCGCTGGTCAGAAGGGCGGTCGTGGTCAGCAGCGCCGCGGCGACAGCGGCAAGCTTCAGCAATTCACGTCGTT
Organism: Mesorhizobium sp. WSM4844; assembly: GCF_055811775.1. Taxonomy (NCBI): domain Bacteria; kingdom Pseudomonadati; phylum Pseudomonadota; class Alphaproteobacteria; order Hyphomicrobiales; family Phyllobacteriaceae; genus Mesorhizobium; species Mesorhizobium sp. WSM4844. The sequence continues at coordinate 14,252 of NZ_JBVVQB010000005.1, forward strand.
TCATTTCTTGTTTCCTCCAAGATTTAGAGACGGGGTCTCTTTTGACGGCCGCTTTGCTGCGGTCGTTTCCTTGTGCGCCGTTCGTCCACCAGGCAGGCGCAGATAGTAGAGAAGATCAAAGGCATTGCGCTCCTGGACGAGCACGGTGCCGATGATGATCATCCCCTTCAGCACGAGCTGAAGGTTCGAATTGATGTTGTGCAATTGCAGGATGTTCGAGAGCAGCCCGAAGATCAGCACGCCGCAGAATGTGCCGATCAGGCTACCGCGCCCGCCCATCAGGCTGGTGCCGCCGATGACCACGGCGGCGATGGCATCGAGCTCCAGCCCGGCGCCGGCATCCGGCTTGCCTTGCCTGTATTGCGCGACATAGAGCACCGCCGCCACGCCGGCCAGCAGCCCGGACACGGCGTAGGTGGCGATCTTGACGCGGCCGGCGGCGATGCCGGACAGCCGCGCCGCCTCTTCGTTGCCGCCGATGGCGTAGACATAGCGGCCGAACGGGGTGAAGCGCAGCACCGCGCCGTAGATCAGGATCGCTCCGAGGAAAAACAGGCCCGGCATCGGGATCACGCCGAACACCAGCGAGCGCAGCATCTCGAAATCGGCGGTGGCGTTCGACCCGGTGTAGACCGGCAGCACCGCATTGTTCTGGCCGGCGGTCAGCCGGGCGATGCCGAGCGCCGTCACCATCATCGCCAGCGTGACGATGAAAGGCTGCAGCCGCCCGGCAACGATGATGAAGCCGTTGAGCGCGCCGAACAGCAGGCCGACGCAAGGCGCCACCAGCAACACGCCGACCACGCCGAATTTCGAGCCGACCTGCGGCAGCAGGTACCACAGCACCAGACTGCAGAGGATCACCCCGACGATGCCGGGCGTGACCAGCCCACGAACGCTGTCCAGCCTGACGGCGTGGGTGGCCTGCGGGCCGGCGCGCGATTTTTCGATGTTCAGGAAGATGAAGCGGGTGACCAGGATACCGAGGCAAAGGGCGACCACGGCAACTGTCGGCACCCCCAGCACCACCGCCGGCGTTACGCCCGGAACCGTCAGCAGCATGGCGCAGACCACGGTGCAGATCGCCATCAGCGAGCCGACGGAAAGATCGATGCCGCCGGTGATGATCACCGCCGTCATGCCGGTGGCGATCAGGCCGGTGGTCGACACCTGACGCAGCACATCGAGCAGATTGCCGTAGGACAGGAAGATGTTGTTGCCCTTGGAGCTGATCGGCGAGCCCAGCACGCCGATCAGGAAGATGGCGATCAGGCCCCAATAGAGCTTCGTCCGCGACAGGATGTTCAAGATGCTCATGCTGCGGGTCTCGTCATGGTCCGGCGCGGCGCCGCGAGCCGCATGATGGCCTCCTCGCTGGCTTGCGCGCGCGACAGGATCCCCGTCTGGCGACCATCGGCCATGACGAGGATGCGATCGGAAAGAAGCAGCAGCTCCGGCAATTCCGAGCTGATGACGGCGATGGCGAGGCCGTCTCGCGCCAGCTTGAAGATCAGGTCGTAGATCTCCCGCTTGGCGCCGACATCGATGCCGCGTGTCGGCTCGTCCAGCAGCAGCACCCGCGGCCGCGTCGCCAGCCACTTGCCGATGACGACCTTCTGCTGGTTGCCGCCGGATAGGGTGCCGGCCGGCTGCTCGATGGTCCCGCAGCGAATGCCGAGCGCCTTGACCGCCTGCCGCGCCAGGCCTTGCTCGGCGGCCCGCGAGCGAAGCCCGAACCGCGCCAGCGTGCCGACCAGCGGCAGCGCGACATTGTCGGTGATCGACGCCTGAAGATGCAGGCCCTGCGTCTTGCGGTCCTCCGTCACTAGGGCGATGCCGAGCCGGCGGGCGTCGCGCGGCGAACGGATTTCCACCGGCTCGCCGTCGAGCCGGATTTCGCCGCCGGCGCGGCCGCCGCTGGAGCCGAAGATGGTCTCCAGGATTTCGGTGCGTCCCGAGCCGAGCAGTCCGCCTATCCCCAGAATTTCGCCTTCGGCAAGATCGAAGGCGACGCCGTCGAGCGCGGTGCGCCAGCCGTGGCGGTCTGGTTTCGACAGCGATAGGCCGCCTACGGAGAGAACGACCTTGCCGCTGGGACCACGCTCTTCCTGGGAAGAGGCAAGCAGGTTGCGCCCGACCATCGCCGATATGATGGTATCTTCGTCGAGCTTTGCCATCGCCTCGGTCAGCACGCGGCGTCCATCGCGAAACACGGTGACCCGGCTGGCCAGATGCATGACCTCGTCGATGCGGTGCGAGATGTAGATGATCGCCACGCCGTTGTCGGCGAGCTGGCGGATGATCCGGAACAGCCTCTGGCATTCGGCCGGCGAAAGCGCGGAGGTCGGCTCGTCCATGATCAGGATGCGCGCCGACATCGACAATGCCTTGGCGATCTCGACCAACTGCTGCTCGCCGACACGCAGGCTGCCGACCCGCGCTTCCGGGTTGAGCTCGATGCCGAGCCTCTGCAGCAGGGCGCCTGCGGCATGGCTGCTTGCCTTGCGGTCGACGATAAGTCCGGCGATCAGCTTCTCGCGCCCGAGGAAGATATTATCGGCAACGCTGAGCTCGGGAACGAGATTGAGCTCCTGGTGGATGATGGCGATGCCGGCATGCTCGGCGTCGCGCACCCGGGCGAAACGGACCGGATGGGCATCGACGTTCACCGTTCCGTCGTAATCCGTATAGATGCCGGAGAGGATTTTCATCAGCGTCGACTTGCCGGCGCCGTTTTCCCCCATCAGCGCATGGATCTCGCCGCGCCGTAGCTCGAAGCCGACATCGACAAGTGCGGCGATGCCACCGAAGGTCTTGGAGATGTGCTCGGCGCTCAGAACGACAGCCGAGCGGCCGGCGGCCGCATCATCTCCGGACGTGATGGAATTGCCATGCTCCATGACAAGAACGGCCTCCCTTCCGTTGTCGTCGAACATCTCAAACGCTAATCTAAACGTTTCGAACATGTCAAGTCGCTATCTGATGAGGCGGGATTGATGCATTTCAATTCTTGCGCAAATCTGCAAGATTCCGTAGGTATTGCAGCCAGAGGGCGATGAAACGTTTCGAAAATGATGGCGTCAGGGCGAAAAAAGCAGCGAAAGTCCACGGCCCCGACCATGCTGCACGTGGCTGAAGCGGCGCGTGTTTCGGTCGCCACCGTCTCGGCGCTGATCAACGGCACCGCGACCGTCAGTCCCGAGCTCAGCCAGCGCATCGAACAGGCGATCCGCGACATCGGCTACAAGCGCAACGCGATCGCCCGCAGCTTGAAGATGGGCACGACCCGCACCATCGGGCTGACCGTTCCCCACATCACCAATCCGTTCTTCACCGATGTCGTTTCGGTCATCCAGCAGGCATTCGACCGCGCCGGATATGCGGTCATGCTGTGCTGCACGGACGAGGACCTGAACACGCAGGATGACCAGATCAGGCTGCTGCTCGACCGAATGGTCGACGGACTGATCGTTGCGCGCGTCGGCGACGGCGCGATCCTGAAGAGAATTGTCGACGACGCCAACGTGCCGGTGGTGCTGCTCGACCGCGTTTGCGAAGGCGTCGATACCGACGCGGTCGTTCTCGACAACCAGCGCGCGGTGTTCGACGCCATCACCTATCTGATCGATCTCGGCCACCGGCGGATCGGCTACATCTCCGGATCGTTCGACATTTCGCCCATGCATGACCGCATGACGGGATATCGCGAGGCGCTCCAGGCTGCCGGCCTGCCGGTCGAGAGCGAGCTTGTCCGCTTCGGCAATTTCCATGAAGTCGACGGCTACAACGCGACGATGCAGCTGCTTTCGCTGCACGACCGCCCGAGCGCGATCTTCTCGGCCAACAACCCGATGGTGATCGGCACCATGAAGGCGATCCGCGATATCGGGCTGTCCTGCCCCGAGGACATTTCGGTTGCCTGCTTCGACGATTTTCCGTGGTCGGACGTGTTCCAGCCGCAACTGACCACGGTCGCACAACCGGTCAAGGCGATCGGTGAGCAGGCGGCCAATCTGTTGCTCGACCGGCTCGCCGGAAACAGGGACGCGCCGCCGCGCAAGCTGACGCTCAAGGGACGCCTGATGATCCGCAATTCATGCCGGCCCCTTGGAGCGCCGCTGGGGGCGATCGCACAAAGCGTCAGCGCCTAACGCGCCTTCGCAGCCTCGCAAAAAAGTCAGGCAGCTTCCGACAGCGATTTGTAGACGTCGGCCAGGATCTCGAAGGATCGCACCCGCGCTGCGTGGTCGAAAATCTGCGCGGTGACCATCAGCTCGTCGGCGCCGGTGCGCTGCACGAACGCCTCGATGCCTTGCCTGACCGTTTCCGGGGCGCCGACGACGGCGCAGGACAGCGCCTGGTCGAGCATGGTTTTGGCCATCGGGTCGAGGTCGCGCTCATATCCGTCGACCGGCGGCGGCAAGCGGCCGGGCCGGCCGGTGCGCAGATTGACGAAGGCCTGCTGCAGCGAGGTGAACAACAGCCGCGCCTTGGCGTCGGAGGGTGCAGCGAACACGTTGAGGCCGAGCATCACATAGGGCTTGTCGAGCTGTTTCGACGGCTGGAAGCGCGAGCGATAGATCTCCAGTGCGTGGTCGAGTTCGGCCGGTGCGAAATGCGAGGCGAAGGCGTAGGGCAGGCCGAGCATGGCTGCGAGCTGCGCACCATAGAGGCTCGAGCCCAAAATCCAGATCGGCACCTGCTCGCCCTCGCCGGGCACGGCGCGGATACGCTGACCGTCTTCGGCCGGCTGGAAATAGCCCATCAACTCGACGACATCCTGCGGAAAACTGTCGGCGCCGGCCTCGAGGTTGCGGCGCAGCGCGCGCGCCGTGCCCATGTCGGTGCCCGGCGCTCGGCCGAGGCCGAGATCGATGCGGCCCGGGTGCAACGCGTTAAGCGTGCCGAACTGCTCGGCGATGACCAGCGGCGAATGGTTCGGCAGCATGATGCCGCCGGCTCCGACGCGTATCGTTGTGGTGCCGCCGGCGACATGGGCAATGACGACGGAGGTGGCGGCGCTGGCGATGCCCGGCATATTGTGATGCTCGGCCAGCCAATAGCGCCTGTATCCCAGCCGCTCGGCATGGCGGGCGAGATCGAGCGAATTGGCGAGCGATTGCGAAGCGTTGCTGCCTTCGACGATCGGCGACAGGTCGAGAACGGAAAGAGCGGTCATGGGCGGGGATCCTGTGGACGGGAGGGATGTAGGAACCGACCGCGATGGCCGCAAATTCAAAAAATTGAACTGACGCCCATGAGTCCACCCAAGCAAAAAGGGGCGCTCTGGAATTTACAATCCACGGTTCCCTGCCGCAGCTTATCCCGCTTCTCGGATCATACGCCCGCAGCCGTGTCGGTTTCTGAAATCTCTTCGTCCTCAACCGCCGTATGTTGCGCCGCCAGGAAATTGCCGACATGGCTGAGGCCGTCGAAATGGTCGCAGAACACCTTGATGACGACCAGCAGCGGCACCGCCATCAGCGCGCCGACAAAACCCCACAGCCAGGACCAGAAGGCAATGGCGATGAGGATCGCCACGGCGTTAATCTCTAGGCGCCGGCCGACCACCGTCGGCGTCACGAATTGGCCTTCGACGGTATCGCACAACAGCACGAAGGCCGGCGCCAGCAACGCGTAGGAGATGCTGTCGAAGCTGATCAGCGCGATGATCGTGACCAGCGTGATGGTAATCAGCGCCCCGATATAGGGCAGGAAATTGAGCAGAGCCGCTGCTGCGCCCCAGACCTGCGGGTTGGGCATGCCGAGTGCCCAGAGGCCGAGTCCGATGACCACGCCCAGGCATGTATTGATGACGGCGACGGTAAGCAGATAGTGCGAGATTTCACGCTCGACGTCATAGACGACGCGCAGTGCCCGCTTCTTTTCGCTGAGACTGGGGAAGGATTCGACGATCTTCTCATAAAACATCGTGCCGGAGGCGAGCAGGAACAGCGACAGGACGAAGACGATGATGAGGCTGGTGCCCGCCGACAGCAAATTGCCGGCGGCTTGCGAGAGGATGCCCGATTGCGCCATGGCTACCCTCTGGACGCCGGGCCCTTGGGAGGTCTGCGTCAGTCCCTCTATCTGCCGCGAAATCTCCATGATCCTTTCGAAAGGACGCCGCAGTTGCGCGAGACGTTCGGTCAGCTGCTGGCCAATCACCGAGGTGTTGTTGATGAGGTCGATGACCGGGCCGCTGAGCAGATAGCCGGCCACGGCGAGGATGCTGACCGACAGCAGCACCAGCAGTGTCGCCGATATCACATCGGGCATGCCGTGTTTGCGCAGGAAGCGGACGATCGGCGTCAGCGTCAGCGCCAGCAGGAAAGCCAGGATGACCGGCATGAAGAAGGCACGGGCGAAGGAGAGCGCGTAGATCGCCATAAGGATGAAGATGCCGACGAGCAGCGAACGCATCAGATGCATGTCCGCACGCGCCTCGACGCGCGGATCGGGGCTCTCGGCAGCGCCCGAAGCGGCGGGTTCGGCTTTCATTCTGGCCCTCGGCGGCACCCTGCGATTGGTGTACGCTGTTGGCGGAAACGCCTTTGCGGCTTCAAGGTTCCGTTGGAGCGACGTGCGTCCGCTTGGACGCACAAAGTACGCTCTAACGCTTTGAATCTACGCATCGGCCCGAAAATCGATTCCGATTTGCGGCCGATGCGTTAGCCGGCGCTGACGATGACCCTAGCCCTACGATCTTGCCGGCGAATCAGGCGGCCGGCGCTGCCACGGCAGGGATGGCCTTCGCCGTCTCCCTGCGCACGATCGGCGCCACCTTGGTGCCGTAGAGTTCGATCGCCTTCATGATCTTGGCGTGCGCCATGGTGCCGATCGCCATTTGCAGCAGGAAGCGGTCGTTGCCGAATATCCTGTGCTGGGCAACGATCTTTTCGGCCACCTGTTCGGGGTTGCCGACGAACAGCGCGCCGTTCGGGCCGCGCGACTGGTCGAAATGTGCTCTCGACGTCGGACCCCAGCCGCGCTCGCGGCCGATGCGGTTCATCACCTCGGCCTGCGGCCCATAAAAATCGTCGGCCGCCTGGTCGGTGGTCGCGGCAATGAAGCCGTGCACGTTGAGGCTTGTGGCCAGACCAGCCGGATCGTTGCCAGCCCGTTTGGCCGCTTCCCTGTAAATATCGAACAGCGGCGCGAACCGCGCCGGCTCGCCGCCGATGATGGCCAGCGCCAGCGGCAGGCCGAGCGCGCCGGCCCGCGCGGCGGATTGCGGCGTGCCGCCAATCGCGATCCAGATCGGCAATCTGGCCTGGAACGGGCGGGGATAGATGCCGCGATCATCGATAGGAGCGCGCAGCCTGCCCGACCAGCTCACCTTGACATGATCGCGGACGGCAAGCAGCAGATCGAGCTTTTCGGCAAAGAGTTCGTCATAGTCCTCAAGATTGTAGCCGAACAGCGGAAAGGATTCGATGAACGAGCCGCGCCCAGCCATGATCTCGGCCCGGCCGCTGGATAGAAGGTCTAGCGTTGCAAACTGCTGGAAGACACGAACCGGATCGTCGGAGGAAAGCACGGTGACCGCGCTGGTCAGCTTTATGCGCCGGGTGCGTTCGGCCGCCGCGGCCAGGGCCACGACTGGCGCTGAAGCCGCATAATCGGGACGGTGATGCTCGCCCAACCCAAACACGTCGAGGCCGACCTGGTCGGCCAGTTCGATCTCCTCGATCAGGTTGCGCAGCCGCTGATGCGCACCGATGGCACCCGGACCCGGTTCCGGGCTGACGTCGGCGAAGGTGTAGAGACCGAGTTCCATCATCTATCATCCTGGTGTTTTGTTCTGGTGTTTTGTTTTTCGCGCTACAGGTAGCGACCAGTCCGCCGCGCCGCCAGAGGGTCGGATGGTGAACAGTGCATGTCCGTTTCAGCCGAATTCAGCCGAAAAGGCGTCTCCCGGCTGCAACAGCTCAGAATTTCATGGCTGGCATACCGTTTTGGCGCTTGAACTCTGGGTTTTCACGCGTATGTAAGCCTCGCAAATTGACTCCAGGGAAGTGGACTTGGCTATCTATAGGGAAAAAGACGTTTTCGAGCGGCGCAATGCCGCAAACGAGGCAAAGAAGGCGCTTCTCGAGCGCTTCAAGGCAAAGCCGGCAGCGGACGATCCAGCGGTGCTGGCACGACAGGCCGAACGCAAGGCGATCCTCGAAGCCCGTGCGATACGCGAGGCCGAAAAGGCTAGGCTGAAGCAGGAAAAGCTGGCGCGCGAAGCGGCCGAAAAGGCCGAGCGCGAAGCTGCTGCCGAAGCAGCGCGTATCGCTGCGGAAGAAGCGGCGCAGGCGGAAGCGAAGATCCGGGAAGCCGAAGAGAACGAGCGCATCGCTCGTTTGCTTGCCGACGAGGCCGAGCGCAAAGCCAAGCGCGACGCGCGCTATGCGGCGCGCAAGCAGCGCACCGGCAGGACGCCTCCGGGCTTTTCCGCTCGCTAGCGCTCCTACAGCGCGATTCACCAATCAAATCCAGGGCCGCCTTGCAGCGGCCCTGAAGGCGTCTGTGCTGCTGCCTTGCAGCAAAACTAATGCATGTCGCCCAAAAGTGCGCAGCGGTTTTGGGACGACGACATGCATAAAAAAAGAGCGTAAAGCGCGTCGCATGAGTCCCTTCAGACGCGCGCGCTTTACGCCGCGAGTTTCAATCCCATGATGCCGCAGACGATGAGTGCGATGCAGGCCAGCCTGATCGCGGTCGCAGGCTCACCGAGCAGCCAGATGCCAAGCAGCGCCGTGCCGACGGTGCCGATGCCGGTCCACACCGCGTAAGCCGTGCCGACCGGCAGCGTCTTCAGCGCCAGTCCGAGCAAGGCGAGACTGACGATCATCGAGGCAACCGTCAGGACGGTCGGTAGCGGCTTCGAAAAGCCGTCAGTGTATTTGAGGCCGACTGCCCAGCCGATCTCGAACAGGCCAGCGAAGAAGAGAAGAATCCACGACATCGGAACGCCTCCATAGGGTCGCGGGTCGTCCCGGTCTTTTCGAAAAGCGCGAAGTCGTCTTCGCGGCGTTGATTTAGAAATGCCCAATCAACAACAGCGCCGACGGCACTTCAGGACCAGTCGCTGAATGTCGATGGTCCTGGAATGCCGTCGGTCATGACCTTGCGCCGAAACGCCGAGGCTTACTTGTCCTTGAGTTTGGTCGCCTTGACGGGCGGCGCTTTCAGGGTCGGGGCTGCGGCAGGTTTCTTCGCGTCCTTCTTCGGCTTGCGGGCTTCCTTGCCCGCCTTCATCGCACCTTTAGCCATGATTCGTTTCCTCCAATTGTGGCAAGCGAAATGAACCAAGAGAAACGCCCGACCGCAAGAGGCATAATCTGGCGACGGCGCCAGCCGTCGGCTGTCTACCGTTTCTAATTCGCTCGTAAACCGCGCTGGTCCGTGCGATGATCTTTTTTGCACTGCAGCAACGGCCCGTGCCTTCGCCGGGTGGTGATCCGGCAGGACGGTCAGGACGACAATGCGAATCCATATCGGCTGCGAGATGAGCTTCGACTTTCCGCAGGAAACGCCGCTGATCGCGATGCTCAACGTTCACTATTCCCGCGCGTCCGATCTTGAGCGGCCGGATTTCCTGACTTCGAACCCACCGGTGCCGATCGAGAGCTACCGCGATAGTTTCGGCAATTGGTGCAACCGCCTTGTCGCCCCGCCCGGTCGCTTCACCTTCGGCACGGACGCGGTGATCCGCGATCCCGGAAGTTTTGAGATGGGCGATCTGCTGGCGTGGCAGCACGAGGTGCGCGACCTGCCGTCGGAGACGCTGCTGTTCCTGCTGCCGAGCCGCTATTGCGAGAGCGACGTGCTGGCGAACGAGGCGTGGCGGCTGTTCGGCCACTCACCGCTCGGTATTCCACGCGTGCAGGCGGTCTGCGATTTCGTCCACAACCACATCATCTTCAACTACGGCAACGCGCGGCCGACGCGCACGGCAGCAGAGGCCTATCGTGAGCAAAGCGGCGTTTGCCGCGACTTTGCCCATCTCGCCGTCGCCTTCTGCCGCGCCTTGAATATCCCGACACGCTATTGCACCGGATACATCAGCGACATCGGCTTGCCGAAACCGTGGTCGGACATGGATTTCGCTGCCTGGATGGAGGTCTATCTCGGCGGCCGCTGGCATGCCTTCGATCCGCGCAACAATGCGCCGCGCATCGGCCGCATCCTGATCGCCTCCGGCCGCGACGCAGCCGATGTGCCGCTGACCCATATCTTCGGGCCGGGTATGCTGGCCGGTTTCAAGGTCTGGACTGATGAAATCATCGAACAGGCGTCGGCGCCGCAGTCTTGAACCACCGCATGCTTCGCGTTGTGATTGCCGGTGGAGCTTCGGCCGGTGCGCCGTTAAGCTCCAACGCGTCGAGGCGCGGCTGAAGGAGGAGCGAAGATGAAAATCGACGGCGGGTGCCATTGCGGCGCCATCACTTACGAGGCGGAGGTCGATCCGGACAACACCAGTATTTGTCACTGCATCGATTGCCAGCAGCTGACCGGAACAGCGTTTCGGGTGACCGTGCCGGCGCCGGAGGAGCACTACCGGATCACCAAGGGCACGCCCAAGATCTACATCAAGACCGCAGCGAGCGGCGCCAGGCGCGCCCAGGCCTTTTGCGGCGAATGCGGTACGCACCTCTATGCCACGTCGGTTGGCGACGGGCCGAAAGTCTACGGCATCAGGGTCGGCACGGCGCGGCAGCGCGAACAACTGATCCCGAGAAAACAGATCTGGCACCGCTCGGCGCTGCCTTGGCTGCCGGAGTTCGAAGGCACGATGATCGTCGAGGAGCAGTAGCCTCTCAGTCGTCGCCTTCGACGACCCTTAGCCTCAGCTGGCCGGTCTTGGAGTCGGCGACGCGCGCACCCGCTTCGGTCTTCGCACTGGCCGCCGATCCGGCGTCGCCCTCCGTCGGCTGCGCGCCGAACTCCAGCGCCTCGATCTTTTGGCCGCGCTTGGTCACCTTCGACGTCGAGACGAGGATATCGTCGATATCCTTGGCCGACTGGCCGAAATGGCTCTGCAGCTTGCGCACCCGCTCGTCGAGGCGCGAGACATCCTCCATCAGCCGGATGACTTCGCCCTGGATCAGATGCGCCTGCTCGCGCATGCGGGCGTCCTTGAGGATCGCCTGGATGACCTGGATCGACAGCATCAGCAGCGACGGCGAGACGATGACGATGCGGGCGCGGTGCGCCTTGTGGACAATCCCCTCGAAATTCTCGTGGATCTCGGCGAATACCGATTCCGACGGCACGAACATGAAGGCGGTGTCCTGCGTCTCGCCCTGGATCAGGTATTTGTCAGAAATATCGCGGACATGCACCTCGATATCGCGCCGGAACGCTTGTGCGGCGACCTTCTGCAAATCGGCGCCTTCGGCGGCACGGATGGCATTCCAGGCTTCCAGCGGAAACTTGGCATCGATGGCGAGTGCGGGCGCGCCGTTCGGCATCTTCACCAGGCAGTCGGGCCGGCTGCCGTTCGACAGGGTCGCCTGGAATTCATAGGCGCCGTGCGGCAGGCCGTCGGCGACGATCGCCTCCATGCGCGACTGGCCGAAGGCGCCGCGCGTCTGCTTGTTGGAGAGGATTGCCTGAAGTTGCACGACCTGGCTGGCGAGCGACTGGATGTTGCCTTGCGCTGTATCGATGACCGCCAGCCGCTCCTGCAGTTTGGCGAGGCTTTCATGCGTCGATTTCGTCTGCTCGGTCATGGTCTGGCCGAGACGGCCGGTCATCGCGTCGAGACGCTGGCCGATCGACTGCGTGAGTTCGGCCTGCCGCGCCCCGAACACTTCGGCGATGGCGCCCATGCGGCCCTGCATCTCGGCCTGGCTTGCCAGGATGCCGGCCATCCGCGCCTCGGCGTCGCGGGCGTGGTCGGCGGCTTCCGCGGCAGCCACCGCACGCGCCTTGGCCGAGCGCCAGAGCGCGACGACGAGCGCCACGAACAGGCCCAGGAACAGGACCGCGCCGAATGCCAGCGCGTGGCCGAGCGTGATCGTAGTGGCGCCGAGCCGGGCGATCGGTTCGGACAGGATGGTGGTCAGGTCGTTCATATCGGACAGCATAGATGATTCGGCCTGACGACACAGATCAAAACGTGAACGCCGCTGCAAATGCCCCGGTTGACGCTTTTCGTGCGAGGTCTTAGGTGAGACGCCATGTCGATCAAGCCGCTCATCATCCTTCCCGATCCCGTCCTGCGCCAGGTTTCGAAACCGGTCGAGCGCGTCGACGGCGCCTTGCGCAAACTGGCCGACGATATGCTGGACACGATGTATGATGCGCCGGGCATTGGTCTGGCGGCGATCCAGATCGGCGAACCGCTGCGCATGCTGGTGATTGACCTCGCCAAGGAAGACGAGCCGCCGGCGCCGCATGTCTTCATCAATCCCGAGATTCTTGAGAGCGCCGATCAGCGCTCGGTCTACGAGGAGGGGTGCCTGTCGATCCCGGATTACTATGCCGAGGTCGAGCGCCCTGCCGCCGTGCGGGTGAAATATCTCGATCGCGACGGCAAGCTGCAGGAGATCGAGGCCGAAGGGCTGATGGCGACTTGCCTGCAGCACGAAATCGACCATCTCAACGGCGTTCTGTTCATCGACCACATCTCGAAGCTGAAGCGCGACATGGTGGTGAAGAAGTTCAAGAAGCTTGCGAGGGACAAACCATCAGGCAGCAAGGCGCCGGGCAAGTTAGTGGGATAGGGCGATACTCGCGCAGTTTGATGCTGAACCTTTCGAAGATGTTGGCGGGACAGCGCCCCTCTGCCCTGTTCCAGATCAGGAAATGGAGGCGCTGGTGGGCGATATGCTGATCAGAAATATTCCTGAACCCTTGAAGCGCGAGATCGAACAGGCGGCGCACAAGGGCGGCCAGAGTCTTTCGGGCAAAGCGATCGATCTGTTGCGCAAAGGCATGGTCGCGGAAAGAGAAGCCAAGCCGGAACTGGGTCTTTCGGCATGGGACGCGATTCGCTCGGCATTCGCCGCTGAAAATGCGATTGACGACGAATTCGCAAAGATAATGGACGAAATCGAGGCGGAACGGAAACGCGACTTCGGTCGCCGACCCGCAAAGTTCGCGACTTCGACTGAGCCGACTTAGCTGCCAGACCTAGACCGGACCCGGAACAAAATGCCCTTGCGCGTCATCTTCATGGGTACGCCCGAATTCTCGGTGCCGACGCTGCGGGCGATCGCGGATGCCGGACATGAGATTGGAGCCGTCTACACTCAACCGCCGCGCGCCGCCGGTCGCCGCGGGCTGGAACTGACGCCGTCGCCGGTGCAGCGCGAGGCCGAGCGGCTGGGCCTCGAGGTGCGGACGCCGGTGTCGCTGAAGAACGAGACCGAGCAGCAGGCGTTCCGCGCCTTGCGGGCCGATGTCGCCGTCGTCGTCGCCTATGGATTGCTGTTGCCCAAACCCATTCTCGAGGCGCCGCGGCTCGGCTGCCTCAATGGTCACGCGTCGCTGTTGCCACGCTGGCGCGGCGCCGCCCCTATCCAGCGCGCCATCTTGGCCGGCGATACCGAGACAGGCATGATGGTGATGCGGATGGAAGAGGGCCTGGACACCGGCCCGATGGCGATGGCCGAAAAATGCGCCATCGGCCCCAATATGACGGCCGGCGAACTGCATGATCGGCTGATGCACATTGGCGCCGCGCTGATGGCGGAAGCGCTGGCTCGTCTGGAACGGGATGCCCTGACTTTTACCGCACAGGCGACGGAGGGGGTGACCTATGCCAAAAAGATCGATAAAGCGGAGACGCGCGTGGACTGGACGCGGCCTGCTGGCGAAGTCCACGGTCATATTCGCGGCCTGTCGCCCTTTCCCGGCGCATGGTGCGAGATCGAAATTGCCGGCCGCCTGGAGCGGCTGAAACTGCTTCGCTCGACGCTTTCGCAAGGCGCCGGCGAGCCGGGAGGAATTCTCGACGACCGGCTGACGGTCGCCTGCGGGTCAGGCGCGATCAGGTTGGTCGAAGTTCAACGTGCGGGCGGAAGGCCCATTGCCGCGCAGGAGTTTCTGCGCGGGGCCAAGCTCGAAAAAGGAACGAAATTCTCATGAGCATGATGTCGATACGCGCGGCAACGCCGCGGGACCGCGAGGCGATCCGCCTGGTCGAGGAACACGCATTCGGCCAGCAGGCGGAGGCCGGCCTGGTCGACGCGCTGGTCAGCGGCGGCGATGCCGTCGTCGAACTGGTGGCGGAAGAAGATGGACAGGTGGTCGGCCATATTCTGTTTTCGCGGCTTTACGTGCAGAACGGCGGCAAGAGCTTTCCGGCGGTGGCGCTGGCGCCTCTGGCGGTCGAGCCGTCATTCCATGGCACCGGCATCGGCGGTGCGCTGGTCCGCGAGGCGCATATCCGCCTGAAGGATGCCGGCGAGGTGCTGGCGGTGGTGCTTGGCGATCCCGCATATTATGGCCGCTTCGGCTACAGTCACGCGCGCGCCGAAAAATTCGAAAGCGAGTTCCAGGGCGAAGCGCTGCAGGCGCTGGTCTGGGGCGAAGCGCCTGAGACCGGCAAGCTGGTCTACGCTTCGGCTTTCGGCACCGCGCTCGCCGCCTAACCTCATCCTTCTTAGGAATGCCGCGTTTTCGCCTCGACATCGAATATGACGGCAGCCTCTATGCCGGCTGGCAGCGCCAGGCAGACCAGCCTTCGGTGCAGCAGGCGATCGAACAGGCGATCGAGAAATTCTGCGACGAACAGGTCTCGCTGCGCGGCGCCGGCCGCACCGATGCCGGCGTCCATGCGACCGGTCAGGTGGCGCATGTCGATCTCGTCAGGGCGTGGCCCGATGGCAAGGTGCGCGATGCCGTCAACGCCCACCTGCAAACGGCCAAGGCGCGCATCGCCATCCTCAAGGCGGCTGTGGTGCCGGATAGCTTCGATGCGCGTTTCTCGGCGATCGGCCGCCACTATCTCTACCGCATCGTCAACCGGCGCGCGCCGGCGGCGCTCGACAAGGGCAAGATCTGGTGGGTGCCGAAGCGGCTCGACGCCGAGGCCATGCACGAAGCGGCAAAGGTGCTGCTGGGGCGGCATGATTTCACCACGTTCCGCTCGACCCAGTGCCAGGCCGACAACCCGATCCGGACGCTCGACCGGCTGGATGTCAGTCGGCTGGGTGACATGATCGAAGTGCGAGCCTCGGCGCGCTCGTTCCTGCACAATCAGGTGCGCTCGATGGTCGGCTCGCTGAAGCGCGTCGGCGAAGGCGGCTGGACAATTGCCGACCTGAAAGCGGCGCTCGACGCGCGCGACCGTGCAGCCTGTGGCCAGGTGGCGCCGCCCGACGGACTTTTTCTTATCGGTGTGGACTACCCGCAGGCGGCACACGACTGAGTAAAAATCAGTCCTCGTCGTCTTCAACCAATTGTGGGAGTTGGCGCTGCCCCTCATTGCCCTGCTGGGCACTTCTCCCCGTATAGTGCGGGGAGAAGAGGCTGGCCGCAGCCGCAGCATCCTTCTTGCAACGTCTGTGGTTGGCAAAATCGTTGATGAGAGCTGCCCTCTCCCCGTCACTATACGGGGAAAGGATGCCGGCAGGCAGGTGAGGGGCGGCGCCAACGTCAGCAAGCGAAACCACACCGGGAATTCGGACAAATTCAGTTGGATGCTTCAAGTGCCGGTTCCGCTCGGCGCAACGATGCCGAGCAGCGCCTGCAGCACGAACAGAACGACCAGCGACGCCACGAACATTCCGGCGAAGACGGCGCTGCCGACAGCCGCGCCCCTGCCGATGGCGACGTTTGTCATCCGCCAGGTCAGGATCATCGACAGCGCGAACAAAAGCAGCGACGCCAGTACGGCGAACTCGTTGGTGGACGGCAGGAAAAGCCTGATCAACGCCGCTGGCAGCATCATCCAGGCGATGATCGCCGACGCCCAGTTGCTGGCGACGACATAGTGGACGAAGCGCCCGCCGATGCCGGCGCGCGGCGCGACGAGGGCAAGGCCGACAAGCGGCAACACCCAGACGCCGATGTCGACTGTCGCCAGACGGATCAGCATGCTGAAGCGTCCGGCGAATGCATTCGGATCGCCGATCTCGTTGGCGAGGCCGACCCAACCGACGATCAGCGCCGGTGCCGCGACGACGATGGCGAAGAAGGAATTCCAGAAACCGTCGGCCGAAAGGTCGAACTGGCGCAGCCCATCGGCCTTGCCGAGCATCAGTCGCCAGGCGCCGTTGAGCGAAGCATAGGTTTCATCCGACGAAAGCATGATTACGATGCGCCTTGCTCGAACCAGTCTTCGATGAAGCGCTGATAGATCTGCGTCAGCGTCTCGAGGTCGGCAAGTGCGACGCGTTCATCGACCATGTGCATGGTCTTGCCGACCAGCCCGAACTCGACCACCGGACAATAATCCTTGATGAAGCGTGCGTCGGAGGTGCCGCCGGAGGTGGAAAGCGCCGGCTTCCTGCCGATCACCGCCTTGACCGAACCGCTCAGTGCTTCGATCAGCCGCTCGTCGCGGGTGAGGAAGACGTGGCTCGGCCGGTCGCGCCAGGCGAGTTCGTAATCGACCGGCGTCGTCTTGCCGGCCCGGTATTTCTTTCGCTTCGCCGCCTTGTCGAGACGGTTGTGGATTTCCGCCTGGATGGTCTCGGCGGTCCATGTGTCGTTGAAGCGGATGTTGAAGGTGGCGGTCGCCTTTGCCGGAATAACATTGGTGGCCGGATTGCCGACGTCGATCGAGGTCACCTCCAGATTGGTCGGCTGGAAGTCCTTGGTGCCCTTGTCGAAGACTGGCTGCAGCAAGGCGTCGACCAGCGTCATCAGGCCGCGTACCGGATTGTCGGCAAGCTGCGGGTAGGCGGCGTGGCCTTGGCGGCCGTTGACGATGATGCTGCCGGACAAAGAGCCGCGCCGGCCGATCTTGATCATGTCGCCCAGCGCATCGGGATTGGTCGGCTCGCCGACGATCGACGCATCCCATTTTTCGCCCTTGGCGACCGCCCATTCGAGCAGCTTTGTCGTGCCGTTGATGGCCGGCCCTTCTTCGTCGCCGGTGATCAGCAGCGAGACCGAGCCTTTCAGGCCGCCTTTCGACTCGAGATGGCGCGCCACGGCGGCGATGAAACAGGCGATGCCCCCCTTCATGTCGACGGCACCGCGACCGAACATCTCGCCCTTGGCGATCTCGGCAGCGAAAGGCGGATGCGTCCATGAGGTCTCGTCGCCGACCGGCACCACGTCGGTATGCCCGGCGAACATCAGGTGCGGACCGTTGCCGGAGCGCCGCGCATAGAGATTTTCGATATCGGGCGTGCCGTCCTCCGAGAACACCGGGCGCCCGACGGAAAAGCCGAGTGGTTTCAGCATTGTTTCCAGCGTGCTCAGTGCCCCGCCCTCGATGGGTGTCACGGAGGGGCAGCGGATGAGGGCGGCGAGATTTCCAGCGGGATCGGTCGGCAACGTCATGGGCAAAAGCGTTAGTCGAAAGCGCAAGGCCTGTCACGGCCAGACATAAGGGCCAGCCATCCCGCCGACACTATGGTTTTCATGGCGTATTGTCGCAGGCCTGATGCATGTCGCCCAAAAGGCATGGCCTCGGGCTTGACCCGTGCGGGCGCAGCGGTTTTGGGCAAATGCGCATAAAACAAACAAAGGCTTAAAAGTGCGTCGCAGGAGTCGCTTCAGACGCGACGCACTTAGGCGGGATACGGGATATTGCATGGACTGAGCGACAAAGGCCCAATAATCGCTGTGGTCAGTTCGCGGCCCGCACGTGCGCCCGGTAACGGCCCTTTCCGGTGCGTTTGGCTTCATAGAGCGCGTGATCGGAACAGGTGAGAAGAAGTTCCGGCTCGCCGCCGTCGGCAGGCGCGAAGGCACTTCCAATGCTCAACCCGATGCGTATTGCGGTGCCCACTCCAAGGTCGAAAGGTACCGAAATCTTCTCAATGGCGCGCTTTGCCAGCATGGTGGCTTCGATCTCGGATGTGTCGGGCAGCAGGATCACGAATTCGTCACCGCCGATCCGAAAGACCACATCCCCCGGTCGGAAAGCGCGCTTCAATCGTTCGGCTACCTTGCGCAGCAGCATGTCGCCGACCGCGTGGCCGAAGCGGTCATTGACGTGTTTGAAGCCGTCGAGGTCCATGCTGAGAACGGCAAACGGCCTGCCGCCGTTTGCTGCCGGCGTCGCAAGCTCGCTGCACATGCCGCTCAGTTTCTCCTGAAGGAAGATGCGGTTGGGCAGGCCGGTCAGCGCGTCCTTGATCGCCAGATCGCGATTGTCCAGTTCCGCGCGGATCATGCGGGCGTTGATCGCATGATTTTGAAGCAGCACGATGATGACGCCGGCCACATAGAAAGGCACTTGAAATCCGACGACCGACATTCCGGGCGCCGGAGATAACAGCGCGCCAACCAGGAAAGGCAGGCTTACGGCCAGCATGACGAATATGGCGTAGCGCGGGGTCGCTGCGTTGCGCGACGACACCACGCCGACGACGCCTGCGACGTTCAAGGCAGCCAGCACGGCAAGCGCCATATCCCCGCTGACGACGCAGCCATAGCAGCCGAGGCCGAAAATCAACGACCATGACCCACCGGCGGCCATGAGGCCTGCCAGCGGCCCCGTTCCCCCGCGCTTGCGGGTCCGCTCACATTCCCGCATCAGCAGGAAGCGGACGGCAAACAGAGTGAGGTCGGCCGCCATCCAGGCGTAGGGCCACCGGTCGCCGGTGACGACCGAGGCGCCGACTGCCAGCACCAGGACACTGATGGTGCCGAACAGGACAGCGAATTTGCGCTCGAAAGTGGTGTCGAGAAGCCGCGCGCGGACAGCTTCCGGTTCCGCTCTGATCGGTGAAGAAAACCAGGCGAACAGCCGCGCGCCGGCGCTTCGCTTTCCGCGCGTTTTCGGGTTGGCCAGGGGTTCGTCGTGTGCCAGTCGAGTGCTCCGTGCCGGTCGACACAGTCTTCACAGGGCATGCTGGACCAAGGTGATTAAGATTAGCTTAGGTAATTGGACGAGCCGATCGCAATGGACCGTCGATCAGCGTGATCTTTTGCCAGATCTTTCGCGACAGATTGGAGCCCAGGGACTCGATGTCGTTGACGCCATCGACGACCACATCGTCGTTGACCGATTGCGCGAACAGCGCGGCGATCTTGCCGGTGATCGACAGCATTTCGGAGCAATAGTCGAGGTAGCGCGCGAGATCGGCACGGTCGGTTATGCGTGCCGGTGAATGCGATGTCGGCTTGAAATCGGTTGAAAGCGCTGCCGGATCCTTGGTCAGCTGATGCATGTCGATGACATGGATCAGCGATCGCAAGCCATGAAGCTTGCGAAACACCTGCTTGCGCTTGATGCGCTCCTCGGTCCGGATCAAGGCCAGGAAGCCGAGCATCGCGAGGATGATCATGTTGATCAAGGATTCGATGCCTTGCACCGACTGGATGGCGTCGTGGGTTCCCGAGATGCGGCCGAGCGGCAGGATGGTGCCGACGAACAGGAACATCAGCGCGCCGGCGGCAATGGTGACGATGACGACGCCGCGCAGCCACCAGATCGGCGCTTCCAGCGCCTTCGCCGCCTTGGCCAGATCACGCGACAGCGACACAAGTTCGATGGCGACGCCACGCAAGCCGGTATCGGGAAACCGCTCGGCGACGCGTTTTTCCAGTCGCTCGGCAGTTTCGATGATCAGTTTCGCATCAAGCGTGCGGTAGCGCATGGCTAGAGACCCGCCCGGCGCTCAGGATTCGGCCGGCGCATTGGTGCGTTTGCCGTAGCGGTTGGGTCCGGGATCACTTTTGAAAAAGGCCAGAATGACAAGGAGAATGGCGCCGACGATGAGAGAGATCAATGCGTAGTAGGTAGGCTTGCCGAAATCATGGAACCGCTTCGCCGTTAGCGCAAAGGTCGACCATGTCGAGACGACCACAGCGATCCACCAGGCGAGCGCCCAGTACTGACTTGCAGCAGTGCCCAACGGCGTTCGCGAGAACTGGTAGAGCAGGAAAAGCTGAGTGAGGAGCGGCAAAAGACCCGCCAAAACATAGGCGCTGGGGTTCACTCGCCCGGAAAGGCTGAAGAAAAGCCATAGAAATCGAGGTCTGTCGAGCAAGCGGGTAGGTCCGTTTTTTTGAAAAGATCAATCGCGAAGCAGTTCATTGATCGAGGTTTTGGAACGGGTCCTGGCATCGACCCGCTTGACGATGACGGCGCAGTAGAGGCTGGGACCCCAGTTTTCGCCTGGCACGTTCTTGCCCGGCATCGTGCCCGCCACCACCACTGAATTGGCTGGCACTTCGCCGTAGAAAACCTCGCCGGTGGCACGGTCGACGATCTTGGTCGACTGGCCGATGAAGACGCCCATGCCGAGTACCGAGCCTTCGCGCACGACGCACCCTTCAACCACTTCGGAGCGTGCGCCGATGAAGCAGTTGTCCTCTATGATGGTCGGGCCGGCCTGCATCGGCTCCAGCACGCCGCCGATGCCGACGCCGCCCGACAGATGCACATTCTTGCCGATCTGGGCACAGGAGCCGACCGAGGCCCATGTGTCGACCATGGTGCCGCTGTCGACATAGGCGCCGACATTGACGAAGGACGGCATCAGCACGGCACCTGGCGCGACGTAGGCGGAGCGCCGCACGATCGATGACGGCACGGCACGGAAACCTGCCTTCTCGAAGTCGATGGCGCTCCAGCCGTCGAATTTCGACGGCACCTTGTCCCACCACACGGCCTGGCCCGGACCACCCTTGATGATCTCCATCGGGTTGAGCCGGAACGACAGCAGCACCGCTTTCTTCAGCCACTGGTTGACATGCCATGTGCCGTCGGCCTGGCGCTCGGCAACGCGGACGACACCCCGGTCGAGCAGGTCGAGCGCCGCCTGGATGGCGTCGCGCGCTGCGCCGCGGGTTGCCGTCGAAATCGTCTCGCGTTCCTCGAAGGCGGTTTCGATGGTCTTTTCGAGGCTCGCCAGATCGGGCTTTGACATGAATTCGCTCCATTACCAAGCTGTTAAGGGGCCGCACCTTAACCTGTTTTGAAAGTCGCCGGACCCTATGTGAAGGCTTGGTGAGGGTCAATCGCGGCTGCGTCGCGGGACGGCGCAACTGAATAATTGGACGGGTAGGTAATATGACTCCTATGGAAAAGGCGGGGTGGACGCCGCTGCCGCATTCGGACGAGGATCTGGAGCGGTCGAAAAGCGTGCCGGACACGCCGCAGACGCGTGCCGAGACCTACCGGTTGGCGTGGAACGATCCCGACTTCATGACACGGCGCGAATTGCGCGCGGTCAGGCTGCAGCTCGAACTGTTGAAGCCGGAGATGATCCTGGCCGAGCGCGGCATCGGTTCGACCGTCATCCTGTTCGGCGGGGCGCGCATCCCCGAGCCGGGCGGTGAAGCCTGGGCGGCCAAGAACGAGACGCAGAAGGAAAACCTCGAGAAAAACAGCAAATATTACGAGGAAGCGCGAAAATTCGCCCGGCTCTGCTCGCAGCAGTCGGCCACCTCCTATTATCGCGAATTCGTCGTGGTGACAGGCGGGGGACCCGGCGTGATGGAAGCCGGCAACCGCGGCGCCGACGATGTCGGCGCCCCGTCGATCGGCCTCAACATCGTGTTGCCGCACGAGCAGGCGCCGAATGCCTATGTGACGCCGGAGCTCTGTTTCAACTTCCACTATTTCGCGGTCCGCAAGATGCATTTCGTCATGCGCGCCAAGGCTGTCGCGGTGTTTCCCGGCGGCTTCGGCACGATGGACGAATTCTTCGAGACGCTGACCCTGATCCAGACCGGCCGCATGGAGCGCGTGCCGGTGATCCTGTTCGGCAAGGCTTTCTGGAAACGGGCGATCGATCTCGATTTCCTCGCCGAGCAAGGCACGATCACCCCTGGCGACCAGGACATCATCGATTTCGTCGACACCGCCGACGAAGCTTGGGGGATCATCAGCCGCTTCTACAAGTTAGGGGAGTAGGGCAGTAAGGGAGTAAGGGAGTAAGGGAGTAGGAGAATAAGGCGTTTGCAGTCTCCGCTTTCCAGATCAACTCCCCTACTCCCCTACTCCCCTACTCCCCTACTGCCCTACTGCCCTACTCCCTTACGACGATCGCGGTGAGGAATTCGGCAAGATCGTCGGTGACGAAATCCACATCGTCCTCGTGGCCCGGGTCACGTTCCCAGATTTCCGAGAAGGTCGGCTCGAAGTTGCGCGGCACAACCAGCACCGTGGTCATGCCCAGCGTTTTCGGCACGGACAGGTTGCGGGCCAGATCCTCGAACATCACCGCATTGTGGCCGGTGACCGCGTGGAGTTCCGCGAACTTCTCGTAGGTCTGGCGGGCCGGCTTGGGGTTCAGCCCGGCAGCGACGATATCGAAGATGTCGTCGAAATGATCGAGGATGCCGAGTTGGCGCGCGGTGCGTTCGGCATGCCTGCGGTCGCCATTGGTGAAGATGAACTTGCGGCCGGGAAGCTGGCGGATGGCGGTGCCGAGAACGGGATCGGGAACCAGCCAGGAATAGTCGATGTCATGGACCTTCTCGAGAAAGTCGTCGGGATCGATGCCGTGGCGCGCCATCAGACCGTTCAGCGTCGTGCCATATTCCCGGTAGAGTTCCTTCTGCAGCTTGCGGGCATCGTCGCGTGGCAGCGTCAGCAGTTCTCCGACATAGGCGGTCATCTTTACGTCGATCTGCGAGAACAGGTTCGAATGGTGCGGATAGAGGGTGTTGTCGAGGTCGAACACCCAGTCGGTGACATGGGCAAAGCGGGCGGGGTCCGGGAGCGTGGTCATGCAACCCCTTATGGCACGAAACAATGCCTTTGGCAGAGGCTTTATCCACAACTTATGCGCGTCATGGCTGGCGAAAATGGCCCGATGATTCAAATTTTAGGCATCGCCGAAAGGTGCCATTCAGGGCTTGCTGGCACATAGACGGTCCAGGGGGAACCAGCGATGAGCCGCATATTTCTGAAGTCTGCCGCCGTCGCTTTCGCCTCCCTCGCAGTCTCGCTGTTGTTGACGCTGATCGTCGTTCCGGCAATGGGCTTTCCGATCAACCGCACGATCTGGCTGACGTCCACGGTCTGCCCGCTGGTGCTCGCCTGGATCGCCAGCGCCTACACGTTCTGGCAGGGCGAGAGGTTGAAAGGCGCTCATCGCGACCTCGCCCGCGCTCATGCCCAACTCGCCGCTGCGCATCGGCGCCTGTCGGAGAAGGCAAGCCGCGACGACATGACCGGCATGCTCAACCGCGAGAGCTTCTTCGCCGCCCTCGAGGCCACCCGGCGTAAATCCGATCGCGGTGCGTTGCTGATCATCGACGCCGATCACTTCAAACTCATCAACGACAGCTACGGCCATCTGACCGGCGACGATGCGCTGCTCCTGATTGCAAGCGCGATCGAGCGCGGCGTGCGCAGCGGCGACGTGATCGGCCGCATCGGCGGCGAGGAATTCGGTGCGTTTCTGGTCGGCGCCACCGAACAGGAAGCCAAACGCGTCGCTGAACGCATTCGCCGTGAAGTCGAGCTGATCCGCTTCCGTCCCGTCGATGAGCGGGTCATACCCCTCACCGTCAGCATCGGCGGTGTCACCTGCGGCGAGGATGCCGGCGTATCGGATCTGATGCGTGTCGCCGACCGCCGCCTTTACCAGGCCAAGGATCGCGGCCGCAATCTGGCCATCCTGGACAGGGACGTTTCCGAAGCGGCCTGAGCACGCCATCAGGCGTCTAGAAGCCGGCTCACCCGGCCTGCCGATGGATTGCCATCACAGCGCGCCACCAATAACGCCCGCGCCGATCGGCTGCGAGCGTCCGCGTCTGGCCAGCGTCTAAAGTTTTGCCGGGTCGAGCGCCGGCTTGTCCTTGTGGCGTCCGATGATCGCTGCCATGTCAGCGACGTTGTGGAAGGCATCGCGCAAAACGTCGAAGGACGGCAGCACGAAATAGGCGCGCTGGAACTTGTCGATCTCATAGCTGGTGCGCATTACCGTTTCCAGATTGAAGGGAACATGATGCGCGTCCTTGCTTTCAACCGCGAATTGAAGTTCGGCAAAGGACGACATCAGCCCGGCGCCGAAAGCCTTCAACGGTTGGCCGGCCTCCTGGATCAGCCCGTACTCGACGGTGTACCAGTAGAGGCGGCTGATCATCTCGTCGCCGCCGAGCGCGATCAGATGCTCGGCCTTCTCGCCATACATCTGCATGAAATCGGCAAAGACCGGCTGGGTCAGCACCGGCACATGGCCGAAGAAGTCGTGGAACATATCCGGCTCGACGATGTAGTCGAGCTCTTGTTTCGTCCGCAGCCAGTTGGTCACCGGGAAGCGCCGGGCGGCCAGATGGACGAAGAAGGCCGGTGCGGGAATGAGGCCCGGCACGGCGACGATTTCCCAACCGGTAAGCTTGCGCAGCTTCTCGCTGACCACACCAAAATCCGGAATCCTGTCGAGCAGGCCCAGCGTGGCGACGCCGTCGAGATAGGACCGGTGTGCCAGCTTTTTGGTCAGCTTCGTCTGGCGGTCGCACAAAGTACGCCACACCGCCTGCTCGTCAGCTGTGTAGTTGTAGCTCTGCTCAACGGTGAAATCGGCACGGCAGACCGAATAGTCGCCGCGAAGGCCTTGCGCCGCGCATTCGCGGGCGTAATCGGCAACGTTCATCGTCATGGCTGTTCTCCCTGGAAATCACGACTAACATCCTTGGAAGTTTAGCCGGATCCGGTGAGGCAAATCCGCTTTGATGATGGCTCGAACAGGCGATTTGAGGTAAAAGCCACCACAGCAGAGCTGCAGGAGAGTGAAAGTGCCTCAGTTTGACGATTTTGAGATCAAGATGCTCGATATCTTGCAGCGCGATGGGCGCAAGCCTGTGTCCGAACTGGCCCAGGAGATCGGGCTTTCGACGACGCCATGCGCGCGCCGCTTCGAGGCTCTTCAGAGCGCCGGCATCATCAAGCGCTTTGCCGCTGTGCTCAGCCGCCGCGCCATCGGCCTGATGGTCGAAGTGTTCATTCAGGTGCGCCTGGTGACCCACAGCGACGGGTCGCCCGAGACCTTTATCGCCGCCGTGCAGCGCATGGACGAGGTGTCGTCGTGCTGGACGATGACTGGCGACTACGATTTCCTGCTGCATGTGATGGTGCCGTCGGTCGACGAGCTCAACGCCTTTGTCATGCACCGGCTGATGCGGCTCGACGGCGTGCGCGACGTCCACACGCAGCTCGTGCTGCAGAACATCAAGGGGCCGGGCCACGTGCCGCTTGGACACCTCAGGCGATAAGTTCGCCTGGTGCCTGCTGCTCAACCTTAGGTTGATACTCTAAAAAGTTGCAGCCTGCGCTTACCGCACGATCAGTGTGCCGGCGCCGTGTTCCGTAAACAGTTCGAGCAGCACCGAATGCGGCGTCTTGCCATTGAGGATGACGACGCCTTCGACGCCGCGCTCGATCGCCTCAATGCAGGTTTCGACCTTGGGGATCATGCCGCCCGACACCGTGCCGTCCTTGATCAAGGCCTTTGCCTCGGGGACGGTCAGTTCGTCGATGAGCTTCTTGTTCCTGTCGAGCACGCCGGGCACGTCGGTGAGGAACAGAAGGCGTGTCGCCTGGCAGGCGCCGGCGATGGCGCCTGCGAAGGTGTCGGCATTGATGTTGTAGGTGTGGCCGTCACGGCCCGGCGCCACCGGCGCCAGCACCGGGATCATTTCGGACCGCGCCAGAAGGTCGAGCAGGGTGCGGTCGACCTCGACCGGCTCGCCGACGAAGCCGAGATCGAGCACACGCTCGATGTTGGAGTCCGGGTCGATCATGGTCTTGCGCGCCTTTTCGGCGAAAACCATGTTGCCGTCCTTGCCGCACAGGCCGATGGCCCATTCGCCCTCGGCATTGATCAGCGCGACGATCTCCTTGTTGATCGAGCCGGCCAGCACCATCTCGACGATCTCGACCGTCTTCTGGTCGGTGACGCGCAATCCGCCCTCGAACTTCGATTCGATGCCCATCTTGCTCAGCATGGCGCCGATCTGCGGCCCGCCGCCATGCACGACGATCGGGTTGACGCCGGATTGTTTGAGCAGCGCGATGTCGCGGGCAAAGGCCTTGCCGAGCGCGATGTCGCCCATGGCGTGGCCGCCATACTTCACCACGACCGTCTTGTTCTCGTAGCGCTGCATATAGGGCAGCGCCCTCGAAAGCAGCGCGGCCTGCATTTCGGCGGTGGCGGCGAGGTCCGTCATTCGGCTTGGTTCCCAGCTTGGCATGAACGGCGGCGTCTTAGCGGGAATTGGAGCAGGGGGCAAACGGCTTTGCTGTCACGTCAGGTGAAATCGGCCTGCTTTCATACCGGGCACCTGCAGTGGCGCCCGCCGCGTCAGCCATCCCGAAATCTTTTCCATTTGCGCGGCGAGGGACAACAAGGTCTCCTCGTCGCCGGGGCGGCCAGCGGCCTGGATGCCGAGCGGCAGGCCGGCATCGGTGACATGAACAGGCAGCGCGATCGACGGCTGGCCGCTGACGTTCTGGATTGCCGGCCAGTGGGTGAACCACAGGCTCTTGTCCATCAACTGGCCGAACAGCGGCTTGAATTTCAGCAGGCGGGCAAGCCGCAGCCTGTCGAGCATTTCTTCCAGGAACGCATCTGCGCCTTTTGGATCCATCGCGCCGCAGGCGAGCGGCGGATGCGCGATGACAGGCATCAGCACAGCATCGTACCGCGCGGTCTCGATGATCAGCCGGCGCGAAGTGGCATGCAGCCGCTGCAGGCAGGCATAGATCTCGCCGGCCGAAAGAACTTCGCCGAAGGCGCTCATCACCCGCGTGGTGCGTTCGATATCACCCGAAATGGAGCGGCCGACGCGCAAGACCTCGCCGCGCATCGTGCCGGCCACCGCCGCGGCGACGGTTCTGGCGAAATCAGCGATGAAATCGCGATCGATATAGGGCAGGTCGATCTCCTCTATCGTATGGCCGCCTTCGCGCGCCAAAGCTATCGCAGTGTCCAGCGCCGCCAGCGTCTCGGTCGATATCGGCAGGCCGAGCGGCGATTTTCGGTAGACCGCCAGTTTCAGCTTGCCGGGGTCACGCACTGCTGCGGCGGCGAAAGTTCCTTTCGGCGTCGGCGCCGCATACGGCGACAGCGGATCGGGCCCATGCGTCAGGTCGAGCAGCAGGGCCGAATCACGGACCGAGCGGGAAACGGCGTGGTCGATGACAAGGCCGTACCAGCTTTCGCTGACCAGCGGCGTCAGCGGCACACGGCCGCGCGAGGTTTTCAGCCCGACCAGCCCGGTGCAGGCGGCGGGAACGCGAATCGAGCCGCCGCCGTCCGAAGCATGTGCCACCGGCACGACGCCGGCCGCGACCAGCGCCGCCGCACCTCCAGACGAGCCGCCGCTGGTATGGGCTGTATTCCACGGATTGCGGGTGATGCCGAAAGCGGCGGATTCGGTCATCAGCCTCAACCCATGTTCGGGCGAGGTGCTGGTGGCGATCGGGACGAGGCCGGCGGCCAGATGGCGTTCGGTCATCACCGAGTCGAAATCGGCAACGAAAGCCGGAATGCGGCTGCCGCCGTGCGTCGGCACGCCTTTCATGGCGATGCCGAGATCCTTCAGCGCGAAGGGCACACCGGCCAGCGGCAGCTTGCGGTCGATGGTTTTCGCGCGCGTCCGCGCCGCCTCGTAAAGCGGCTCGGCGATGGCATTGATATCGGGGCGAGTGGCCTCGGCCCGCGCAATCGCCGCGTCGACGAGCTCCTGCGGCGAGATTTCTCCTTTGCGCACCAAGCCGGCCAGGCCGGTAGCGTCATGTTCCCACAGGGCCCGTTCGACCGACATTCTTGCTCCCCCAACTATCGGCAAGCTAGAGCATCGGATGCAAAAGTGGAAACCCGGTTTTGGGAAAATCCGATGCTCAAAAAGGTCGGCTCTTTCTCGTCAATGGAAGCCGACGGCGCTCCCGGTGCACAGGAACGCTTCCGCCATTGCAATACATTGCAGTGGAATGATCTGGGGCAATTGCCTAATTTGGGCAATTGCTTAATTTGGCAGCCGATGACGCCGCAGGACATCAGCGACCTGATCGTCCGGACTTCGATGAAGGACCGGGCTGCGTTCGATCTGCTCTACCGGCAGACCAGCGCGAAACTTTTCGGCGTCTGCCTTCGTGTATTGAAGGACCGGGGAGAGGCAGAAGAGGCGCTGCAGGAGGTCTTCGTCAAGATATGGACGAAGGCCGACCGTTTCGCCGTCTCGGAGCTAAGCCCGATTTCCTGGCTGGTGGCCATTGCGCGCAATCACGCGATCGATCGGATAAGGGCGCGGCGAGAGCCTGTCGCCTATATCGACGCTGCGCTCGACGTCGCCGATCCGGCGCCGGGACCGGAGGCTGCGGCTGTTGCGGGCGGTGAATCCGGGCGCATCTATCGTTGTCTCGATGAATTGGAAAAGGACCGGGCGGCGGCCGTCCGGGGCGCTTATCTGGACGGCGAAAGCTATGCCGAACTGGCGGCGCGCCATGACGTGCCGCTGAACACGATGCGAACCTGGCTGCGGCGCAGCCTGTTGAAGCTCAGAGAGTGTCTTGAAAGATGACGCTGGCAGAGGATGACGGACCGGAATCTGGGGGCGACGACCTGTTTGCCGCCGAATACGTTCTTGGCGTCCTGGCCGCGGACGAACGCGAGATTGCGTCACGCCGCATCGACGCGGACGCCGCTTTCGCGCACCTTGTCGATGCCTGGGAGGCGCGTCTTTCGCCGATGGCCGACGCCTATCCGGAGACAGAGCCGCCGATCAGGGTCAAGGAGGCATTGGATCGCCGGCTGTTCGTCGCAGAGCCTCGCGCCGGCCTCTGGTCAAGCCTTGCCTTCTGGCGCGGTCTTGCAGCCGCTTCCGTCGCGGCGTTGGCGATCTATATCGCCGAGCCTTACCTCAACCCGCCGGCCGAGCCGCCGCGGCTCATCGCCTCGCTGGCTGCCGATGGCAGCGACGTCAGATACCTCGCCGTCTATGATGCCGCCCGTCGCGAGGTCGGCCTGTCGCATGTCTCCGGCGAGCGCGCCGCCGGCAAGGATTTCGAGCTTTGGATGATCGAGGGCAAGAATGCGCCGGTCTCTATGGGCGTCATCCCGGCCGGCCAGACCGCGCGTATGACCATCTCCCCGGCCGTGCGGGAAAAACTTGCGCAAGGCGCCGTGCTTGCGGTCAGCCTTGAACCGACCGGCGGTTCGCCGACCGGCCAGCCGACCGGCCCTGTGGTCGCTGCGGGCGAACTGAAGAGCATCTGATCGCCCCTGTCTGCTAATCACCCCTATCTGCCGATTTTTCGAGAAGATTTTAAATCTATCGCCTGTGGTGACTTTAGCGGGGAAGCATGCAGGCTGTAAGAGTCCTGCCGTGAAAATCATGCTCGCCGTTATAAAAAATAAAATTTTCTCCTGAGCGGGCGAAACTCGGGCATTTATCCCCCGTATCTCCTTGCGCCCCAAAGAGGGGAAGAAATAAACTGAGGAGATAGAAATAATGCGTAAGTTCGCCACCCTTTTGCTTGCCGGAACGGTCGCCGTCTCCGCGCTCGCCACCGCCGCCTATGCCGAAAATCCGATGGTCGGCGGCGCCGCCATGTATGCCACCCGGAACATCGTCGAGAACGCCGTCAATTCGAAGGATCACACGACGCTGGTCGCGGCCGTCAAGGCCGGCGGTCTCGTCGACACGCTGCAGAGTGCCGGTCCCTTCACCGTGTTCGCGCCGACCAACGAGGCCTTTGCCGCCCTTCCGGCCGGCACCGTCGATACATTGCTCAAGCCGGAAAACAAGGACAAGCTGGTCAAGATCCTGACCTGCCACGTCATCGGTGCCAAGGCGATGGCCGCCGACGTTGCCAAGATGGCCATGGACGATGGTGGCGCGCACAAGGTCAAGACGGTTGGCGGCTGCGAGGTGACGCTCAAGGCCGAAAACGGCAAGGTCACCGCGACCGACGAGAACGGCAATGTCGCCAATGTGACCGTCGCCGATGTCGAGCAGTCGAACGGCGTCATCCACGTCATCGACAAGGTTCTCCTGCCGAAGATGTAACGAAGCGCCCGTCGCCAGCGAACATATGGCTGAGGCTCCATGCCGAGTGCGCGGGTTTCCGCTTGCGTGACCCGCGCAATCGACAAGCGTACACTCCGCACCGCCCGCTGTAAGCGTGGGGCAGGTGCGGAGTGCCCGTTGTCGAGAGCTGGCCGTCACCGGCTTTTGATTTCCATGTGACGGTCGAATTTGGCAAACGGACAGAAGGAGGAATGGTGATGATCCGGCGCGACTTTCTTTGGAGCGGTGCCGCTGTGGCATTGCTGGCAGGCACGGCGGCAGCGCTGCGCATCGGCCGGCCGCAGGATGCACACGCGGTCGAAACCTTCGAGGTCACCAAGACCGAGGCCGAGTGGCGCGCCATCCTGTCCGATGCGGCTTTCAATGTGCTCCGCAAGGAAGGCACCGAATATCCCGGCACCAGCCCGCTGCTCAATGAACATCGCAAGGGCATCTTCGCCTGCGCCGGCTGCGACCTGCCGCTCTATTCCTCCGAAACCAAGTTCGATTCCGGCACCGGCTGGCCGAGCTTCTGGCAGGAGATTCCCAACGCCGTCGGCATGACCGTGGACAGGTCGCTGGGCATGACCCGGACCGAGCTCCACTGCCGCCGTTGCGGCGGTCATCTCGGCCATGTCTTCGACGACGGCCCGCCGCCGACCGGCCTGCGTCATTGCATCAACGGCGTCGCCTTGACCTTCAAGCCGGCCACGGCCTGACCTAAAGCGCTCGCGTTTGACCGGCCTCACGCGACGCGCTTTAGGTTGTTGTCTTATGCATGTCGTTATCGCAAAACCGCTGCGCACTTTTGCGCGACATGCATGAGCGCCGCATCTTTGGACGCGCAAGGTTGCGCGGTCAGTGTCCGCCGCCTCCGCCCGCCGGCTCGGCCGGCTTGCGGATGACCATAGTGAAGATCGCCAGCGTCGCGAACAGCGCCGTCAACAGATAGAACACGTCCATGAAGGACAGCAGCGAAGCCTGCTGCTGGACCATGCCGGACAGTTTGGAGATCGCCGCCTTGGAGGCGTCGAGGCCGGCATTCTGCTGGAAGTCGAGCGTCATGTTCTGCAGCCTGGT
Organism: Mesorhizobium sp. WSM4844; assembly: GCF_055811775.1. Classification (NCBI taxonomy): domain Bacteria; kingdom Pseudomonadati; phylum Pseudomonadota; class Alphaproteobacteria; order Hyphomicrobiales; family Phyllobacteriaceae; genus Mesorhizobium; species Mesorhizobium sp. WSM4844. The sequence continues at coordinate 45,428 of NZ_JBVVQB010000005.1, forward strand.
CTGCGCCTCGTCGCTGCCCCATTGCACATGCTCGGCCAGCCTTGCGTAGTGGAAGGCGCTGCGATCGATCAGCACGGAGTTGATGACGGCAAGGCCGACGGCGCCACCGAGATTGCGGGTGAGGTTGAACAGACCGGATGCATTCTTAAGCCGGTCAGGCGGCAGCGTTCCAAGCGCGATGTTGTTGATCGGCACCATGCACAGCATCATCGAGGCGCCGCGCAGGATCTGCGGCACCAAAAGCTCCCAGAAATCCCAGTCTGCGGTCAGATAGGTCATCCGCCAGGTGCCGGCAGCGAAGCCGAAGAAGCCGATCATCATCATCAGCCGCAGATCCATCTTGCGCGACAGGATGCCGGAAATCGGCGCTGTGACGAACATCGCCAGGCCGCTGACGAACAGCGCCTCGCCGATCATCAGGGAGTCGTAGCCGCGGATGCGCCCCAGATACACCGGATAGAGATAGGTCAGGCCGTAGAGGCCGATGCCGATGACGAAGGAGAACAGCGAGCCGAAAGCGAAGTTGACGTTGGCGAAGGCCTTCAGGTCGACGATCGGCTCCTCGGCAGTGAAGGCGCGCCAGAAGAATAGCACCGCGCCGGCCGTCATCAGGATGGCGCAGATGAACACGGCCTGGTCCTGAAGCCAGTCGTTGTTGGGACCTTCCTCGAGCACAAATTCCAGCGAGCCGAGGAAAGCCGCCATGCCGGCGAGGCCCCACCAGTCGAACTTGCGGAACAGGCTGAGATTGGGCTTGTCGAAGTCGATCAGCGACCATGCGGCTGCGGTCACCATGATGCCGGGCACCACATTGATCAGGAACAGCCAGTGCCAGGACATGGCATGGCTGATATAGCCGCCGACAGTCGGGCCGATGGTCGGCGCCAGCGTCGCCACCAGGCCGATCATCGGCGACACCATGGCACGGCGCGACGGCGGGAAGATGGTGAAGGCGGCAGCGAACACGCTTGGGATCATGCCGCCGCCGATAAAACCCTGGACGGCGCGGTAGACGATCATCTGGTCGATGTTTGTGGCGGTCGCCGCCAGCGCGCTCGCGGCGGTGAAGCCGGCCGCGGAGACGGTGAACAGCACACGCGTCGACAGCATCCGGCTGAGAAAACCGGACAGCGGGATCATGATGACTTCGGCGATCAGATAGGCGGTCTGCACCCACGGAATTTCGTCGGAGCTGGCGCTCAAGCCGGCCTGAATCTCGGCCAGCGAGGCCGAAACGATCTGGATGTCGAGGATCGCCATGAACATGCCGAACACCATCGCCAGGAAGGCGATGATGCGGCGTGTGGGAATGGTATCAGGCGTAGCCGGCCTCGCCGGCGGCGATCCTGCTGTCGAGGTTGCGGTTGCCACGGCATTGCTCCCAAGCGGCCGCTCAGTTCGACGCCGAAGGTGCGGTGCGGCTGTCGACGGCGACGACGACGCTGAGGCCGGCGCGCAGCTTGCCTGTCTTCAGCACATCCGCCGGCACGTCGATGCGAACCGGGACGCGTTGCACGACCTTGGTGAAGTTGCCGGTGGCGTTTTCCGGCGGCAGCAGCGAGAACACCGCGCCGGATGCCGGCGCCAGCGACGAGACGGTGCCTTCGAAATCCTGGCCGTCGATCGCGTCGACCGAAATCCTCACCTTTTCACCAGGCACCAGCCGGGCAAGCTGGGTCTCCTTGAAATTGGCGACGATATAGAGCTTGTCCATCGGCACGATGACGGCGAGCTTCTGTCCAGGGCTGATCAGGTCGCCCTGCTCGACCGAGCGGTTGCCGACGACACCGTCATAGGGCGCGCGCAGCACGGTGAAGGACAGGTCGCGTGCGGCCTTGTCCCTGGCAAGCTGCAGCGACGCCAGCGTGCTTGCCGTCTCCGCGCGCTGCGCTTGGAGCACACTGATATTGGCCTCAGCCGCCGCGATCTGGGCGTCGGCACCGACAAGGGCGGCATTGGCCTGCTCGAACGCGGTCTGGGCATCGTCCAGTTGGGCCTGGGTGCCGACATGTGTCTTGAGCAATTGGGCGGCGCGCGCTTGGACACGCGCCGCATTGGCGGCGGCGGCCTGGTCGGCGGTCTTCTGCGCCTGCGCCTGCTCGAGCGAGGCGCGCGCCGCCTCGGTCTGGGCGTCGATACGATCGAGCGTCTTGCTCAAGGTGGCGATCTGCGCCTCGGCCTGGGCGACCGCTATTTTGTAGTCGCCATTGTCGACGACCAGCAGCGGGTCGCCGGCCTTGACCTGCTGGTTCTCGGTCACCTTGACCTGATCGACATAGCCGGAAATTTTCGGCGAAATGAACGCCATGTCGGCCTGGACATAGGCGTCGTCGGTGGAGATCATGAAACGCCCGTCGGCCCAGTAATCATAGCCATACCAGGCGCCTGCGCCCAGCAAGCCAAGCGCAAGGATCGGCAACAGAAAGGAGCGTGCCGAGCGTTTCTTTTTGGCCGGCGCCTCGGCCGGAGGGCTTGTTGCGGGTTCAGTCGGTGGGTTCGGCGCTTCGATTGCCGGCGCAACCTTGGCGTTGGGGAAGGGACGGACTTCGGCGGTTGGGGTCGCGTTCGAGGACATGGCATCTCTCTTGGCATCGCTAGAAACCGGGCATCAGACTGAACCGTTCGGTTCGATGTTGACGTTGACTTAGCGCGGTGAGAGGCCCATATCAAGGATGATCGAACCGATCGGTTCGAATTTTTTCGAGGTGTGACGTTATGACCGAGCCCGACAAGGACCAGTGCGATCTGCTGGATGGCCTGCGTCGCGGCCGCCCGGCGGCGGGACAGGACCCGGTCAAGCGCAACCAGATCATCGAGGGCGCGCGTCGTGTCTTCATCGACAAGGGCTTCGAAGCGGCGTCGATGAACGACATCACCCGCGAGGCCGGCGTTTCCAAGGGCACGATCTATGTCTACTTCGCCAACAAGGAAGAGCTGTTCGAGGCGCTGATCGAGGAAGAGCGCGGCACGATCTTCAAGAACATGTACGATCTGCTCGACCGCGCCGACGATCTTCGCGAGACGCTGGTGAAGTTCGGCAAGGTGCTGTCCCTCAAGATCACCTCGGCCAAGGTCGTCCAGGCGCAGCGCACCGTGATCGGCGCGTCCGACAGGATGCCCGAACTTGGTGCGCGTTTTTACGAACGCGGCCCGAAACGCGGCCACGACAAGGTCGTTGCTTTTCTCAATGCCGCCATCGAGCGCGGCCTGCTCGAGATCGACGATGTCGATCTTGCCGCCTATCAGTTCACCGAACTGTGCCTGGCGGGTCTTTTCCGTCAGTGCATATTCGCCTACCGCACCAAAGCCCCGAGCCAGGATGAAATCGACCACATCGTCAGGTCGGGCGTCGGCATGTTCCTGAAGGCTTACGGCACCGAAAGGCTTGCCACGGAAGAAAGCACCCAGACGATCGCCCTGGAGGCAAAGTCCTAGAGCATTTTGCAGCCAAGTGGAATCACTTGGCGTCGCAGAAATGCGGCTAAAAACAAATAGATAGAGCGGGATGCCAGTTCAATTTGAACGCATCCCGCTCTAGCCGCCATTGGCCGCCAGCACGATCGCCGCGCGCAATTCCTCGAGGCCCTCGTTTTTTTCCGACGACGTGGCGAGGACGAACGGAAACGCCGCCGGCCGCTTCTTGATCTTCTGCAGTGTCTCTTCGACCAATCGCGGCACGCCGGCCGCCTTGATCTTGTCGGTCTTGGTCAGCACGATCTGATAGGACACCGCCGCCTTGTCGAGCAGCGACAGCACTTCGTCGTCCTTGGCCTTGATGCCGTGGCGGGCGTCGATCAGCACGTAGACGCGCTTCAGGGTGACGCGGCCCTTGAGATAGTCGAAGACGAGTTTCGTCCAGTCGTCGACCTTTTCCTTGGGCGCAGTGGCGTAGCCGTAGCCCGGCATGTCGACCAGCGCCATCGGCGGCAGGTCGGCGCCTTCGCCGGAAAACCCGCCCGGAACGAAATAGTTGAGTTCCTGCGTCCGCCCTGGCGTATTGGACGTGCGCGCCAGTCCCTTCTGATTGACCAGCGCGTTGATCAGCGACGATTTGCCGACATTCGAGCGGCCGGCAAAGGCGATCTCCGGCGGTCCTTCCGGCGGCAGGAACTTCATCGCCGGCACGCCGCGGATGAATATCCACGGCCGCGTGAACAGCTCGATGCCGATCACGGACTTGTTCAACGCGTTCAAACCGCTGCCTCCAGAACAGAAATATCGGCGCCACGAATGGCATTGAGGTTGCGGCTGATCTTTTCCACCGGCCAATCCCACCACGCCGCCGCCAAAAGCCGCCGGATGGTCCTGTCGTCGAAACGCATCTTAACCACCTTGGCCGCATTGCCGGCGACGATCGCATAGGGCGCCACGTCATGCGTCACCACCGACTTTGCCGCAACGATGGCGCCATGGCCGATCGCCACGCCGGGCAGGATCGCCGCTTCCATCCCGATCCATACATCATTGCCGATCACTGTGTCGCCGCGCAATTCCTTCGACCAGGTCGCCGGATCGAAACCCTCTTCCCAGCCATGACCGAAGATGTTGAACGGATAGGTCGAAAAGCCGGACATGGCATGATTGGCGCCGTTCATGATGAAGCGCGCGCCCTCGGCGATGGCGCAGAACTTGCCGATGATCAGCCGGTCGCCGATGAATGGATAGTGATGAAGCACGCATCGCTCGGCGAATTTGTCCGGCCCGTCCGGATCGTCATAATAGGTGAAGTCGCCGATCTCGATGTTCGGCGCCGTGACCAGCCCCTTCAGGAAGCCGACGCGGCTATGCATCGGGATCGGGTGCTTGATGTTGGGGTTGGGTCCGATCATGGTCTGGCTCCATCGACGAAACAGCAGGTCAAATAGCGCGATCCGCCCGGCAGCACCGACCGCGTGCGCAGCGGATCATCCTTACCTGTTCATCGACGGGAACGCGCTCCTGAAACGACAGCGGAGCTTATAGGGCGCGGCGGCGTCTACCGCCGCGCCGGGCTTTCCTGGATTCGGCAGGCAGCGCCGTCTATTCCGCCGGCGACGGTTTCTTCCGGAACAGTGCGACCAGATTGTCCCACAATTCGATCTTGGCGCCCTGCCGCTTCATGATCACGCCTTGCTGGATGATCGAAAGCAGATTGTTCCAGGCCCAGTAGATGACGAGGCCGGCCGGAAAACCCGCCATCATGAACGTGAAGACCACCGGCATCCAGGTGAAGATCATGGCTTGCGTCGGGTCCGGCGGCGTCGGGTTCATGCGCATCTGCAGGAACATGGTCAGGCCCATGATCAGTGGCCAGACGCCGATCATCAACATATCCGGCAGCGCGATCGGGATGAGGCCGAACAGGTTGAAGATCGAGGTCGGATCGGGCGCCGCCAGATCCTGAATCCAGCCGAAGAACGGTGCGTGCCGCATCTCGATGGTGATGTAGAGCACCTTGTAGAGCGCAAAGAAGACCGGGATCTGCAGCGCCACCGGCCAGCAGCCGGCGAGCGGATTGATCTTCTCGGTCTTGTAGAGCTCCATCATCGCCTGTTGCTGCTTCATCTTGTCGTCCGCGTATTTCTCGCGGATCTCGAGCATCTTGGGCTGCACCTTCTTCATGTTCGCCATCGACGCGTAGGACTTGTTGGCGAGCGGATAGAAGGCGGCCTTGACGACGACGGTGGTGGCCAGGATGGCCAGGCCGAAATTGCCGAAGAATTTGTACATCGTGTCAATCAGGTAGAACATCGGCTTGGTGATCCAGATGAACCATCCCCAGTCGATCAAGCGGTCGAACAGCCTGATATTGCGGTCTTCGGCATAGGCGTTGACCTTGGCGACTTCCTTGGCGCCGGCGAAGATTTCGCTCTCGACCGTCGCCGACTGGCCGGCATCGACGGTGATCGGGTCGGTGAGGAAGTCGGCTTGGTAGCGCGGGCGGCCGTCCTCGAAATAGGCGTAACGCGGCTGGAACTGCTGCTTCTCGGTCGGCACCAGCGTCACCGCCCAGTATTTGTCGGTGATGCCCAACCAGCCATCGGTCGACTTGCTCGGCGTGAACTGCTTGTCCTCCTCGATCGACGAATATGTGTGTTCCTGCAGGCCTTCCGTGCCGGTGACGCCGATCAGCCCCTCATGCAGCACATAGATGCTGGCAACGGCAGGCTTGTCGAAACGCGTGACACGGCCGTAATTCGACAGCGTGACAGGAGCTGAACCCGAATTCTGCACCGTGTCCGAGACGGTGAACATGTAGTCGCCGTCGACGGAGAAGGTGCGCTTGAAGGTCAGGCCCTTGTCGTTGGTGAAGCTCAGCGTGACCGGGGTCGCCGGGGTCAGCGTCGCATTGCCGTCGACGGTCCACGCCGTTTCCGGGCCCGGCACCGTGCCGGTCTTGTCGCTGCCGATAAAGCCGATCTCGGCATAGTAGCCCGTAGGCAGCGCTGCCGGGTTGAGCAGTTCGATCTCGGGCGAGTTCTTGTCGACCGTCAGCCTGTAGTGCTTGAGCTTGAGGTCGTCGAGACGGGCGCCGGTGAGATTGATCGAGCCCTCCAGGCTCGGCGTGTCGATCCTGACGCGCTCCGTCGACGCCAGCGCCTGCTCGCGGCTGGCCAGCGTCGTGCCGTCGGTTCCAGGTGCATTGGGTGCATTAGGAATGGCGCCTTGCTGCGGCACCGGCGTTTCGCTGCCGCCCGGACTGGCGGCTTCGGCCGCCTTCTTCTGCTCGGCTAGCCGCTGCTCTTCGATACGGGCCGCCTCGCGTTGCGCCTCGCTGTGCGGCAGCACGTAAAAATACTGCCAAAGCGACAGGATCAGCACCGACAGCGCGATGGTGATGAAGAAGTTCCGGTTGTTTTCCATCGAAAGCCTTGGCCTATCGTGTTCCGCGCAGTCGGCGTGAGAGTTCGGCCTTTAACTGGCCGAACGGAATGGCAAGCACATCTTCGCGCCCGACGATGACATAGTCATTGCCTGGCTTCATGTCACCCGCGGCATGCGTGCGCACGGCTTCTCTCAGCCGCCGCCGGATGCGGTTGCGGACGACTGCGTTGCCGACCTTCTTGGTGACGGTGTAGCCGACGCGAGGCGCCGCTGCGTCGCTGCGGTCGAGAACCTCAACGAGAAAAAGCCGCCCGCGGCGCTTTTCGCCACGCCGGACGGCCAGGAATTCCGCGCGCTTCAGAAGCCGCTTGGGATGTGCTCCCACTGGCTTGCCGGTTGCGGGCAACGATCTCGTCTTCCGTTCAGGCGCTGAGCCGCTTGCGGCCGCGGTTGCGGCGGGCTGCGACGACGCCACGACCACCCTTGGTAGCCATGCGGGCACGAAAACCGTGCCGGCGTTTGCGGACGAGTTTGGACGGTTGGTAGGTACGCTTCATTTGTTTTAATACCGCGGGGTGCGGCCCTTCTTGATTCTGTCACTGTGTAACAGGAGCTTTGCCCGGCCGGCTTTGGCGCGATCGAAACCGCGCCGGGACGAATGGCCCGAGCGTGAGCGGGCTTATAGAAAGAAGGGTTTTGGAAGTCAATCCGGGGCCGACACCGGCCCCGACATTCCGGCGTCTCGGGCCAACGGCTGGCGTGTGGCCGAGGTCTGGGCGGTCTTATCCCTGATTGGGACGAAGGATGAAATTGGCAAAAAAGCCGCAATAGCCTAATCTTGGCCGATCAAGTGATCGTGAAGAAAAAGCAGCATGAGTGAAATCCCATCCGCGGACGAAAGCACCGATCGGGCGACCGCAGCCGCCCGCAGGGTGCCGTTGTCGCGTGGATTGTCGACAAAGCTCCTGCTGCTCACCATCGTCTTCGTGCTCCTGGCCGAGGTCCTCATCTTTCTGCCCTGGATCGCCAGCTACCGGCTGAGCTGGCTGAAAGAGCGGCTGAGCACCGCCGCGGCCGTCTCGATCGTGCTGGTGCAGGGAGAGCCCGCCTCGCTGTCGCGCGCTGCCCAGAACGATGTGCTGATGGCGATCGGCGCCAAGGCGATCGCCGTGCGCGACGGCGGTGTCTCGCGGCTTCTGGTGGTGGCTGAGATGCCGCCGCACGTCGACGAGCATATCGACATTGCCAATGTCGGCCTGATCGAGGGCATGACCGGCGCCTTGGACACGCTGTTGTTCGGCGGCGAGCGGATGCTGCGCGTTTTCGGGCCAGTCGGCGACAGCGACAAGGAATTCGAGCTGATCATGCCCGACTACAGCCTGCGCAATGCCATGCTCATCTATTCGCGCAACGTCGCCTTCGTCTCGCTGCTGATCTCGCTGTTCACCGCCATGCTGGTCTATGCCGCCATAGACCTGATCATGATCGGCCCGATCCGGACGATGACGCGCTCGATGCTGGCCTTCTCCGAGGCTCCCGACGACCCCGGGCGGATCATCCGCCCTGCTGCCCGCGCCGACGAAATCGGCGTTGCCGAGCGCGAGCTCTCGCAGATGCAGGAGCGGCTGCAAAAGATGCTCTCCGAGCAGAAGCATCTCGCCGACCTTGGCCTCGCCGTGTCGAAGATCAACCATGACATGCGCAATATCCTGGCGTCGGCGCAGCTGATGTCGGACCGTCTGCGCCAGGTCAAGGACCCGACCGTGCAGGCCTTTGCGCCAAAACTGCTGCGCGCGCTCGATCGTGCCGTATCCTATTCGGAAGGTGTGCTTGCCTATGGCCGGACCCAGGAGCCGCCGCCCTCGCGCCGCAGGCTCAGGCTGCGCCAGCTGGTCGATGACGTCCACGGCCTGCTCGACACCGAAGGCGGCATAGAATTCGTCAATGCCGTCGATCTGGCTTTCGAGGTGGATGCCGATTCCGATCAGCTTTTTCGCGTGCTCACCAATCTTTGCCGCAACGCCGTCCAGGCGTTGGCGGCGGACGCGGAAAGCGCGGTGGTGCGTCGGTTGTCGGTGTCGGCCGAGCGCGTCGGCAGCGTCAGCCGCATCACCGTCACCGACACCGGCCCCGGCCTGCCGCCGAAGGCGCGCGAGAATTTGTTTGCGGCGTTCCGCGGCTCGGCCCGCAGCGGTGGCACCGGCCTTGGCCTGGCAATCGCCTATGAACTGATCCGCGCCCATGGCGGCACGGTGGAGCTTGTCGAAAGCAGAGGCGGCCGCACCACATTCGCGGTCACCATTCCCGACCAGCCGGTCCGGCTCGACCAGGCCCGCAACGGCCTGCGCCGTCCCGCCTGATCCTCGCCCGTCTGATCCTCTCCCTCTGGTCGCTCCAGGGCACGAACAACAAAACTTTTGCCGGATCGGCTTGCTTTTCGCAAATGCAGTCGCTAGGGAACACCTCACATCGCGGCCGGTCGTTTAAGGACCGGATCGGGGGCCATTCAAAGCATGGCCTGTTGCGCGCCCGTAGCTCAGCTGGATAGAGCACCAGACTACGAATCTGGGGGTCAGGAGTTCGAATCTCTTCGGGCGCGCCAATAATCTCAATCAGTTAGCGGCGCGACAGCGTTTCAAATCGGTTTTTGAAACGGTTTTGAACGGCCGGTTGCTTTTTTGTGTGATTTCGCGCGAGTGGCACGTCAGGAACCCGACGCTGGCGCGGCGGAGGCGGGCGCATCCGAGGCGACGTTCAACTGCTTCGTCCGGCATGACCTTCGCGCATCATGCAAGCGACCACGGTACCGGACAGGAAAGTGAGGGCGGCGATCGAGGCAATCGCCCACGCCAGGCCGAAGAAGTCGGCGATCAGTCCCGCCGAGAGGGCACCGATCGCGTAGCCGAGATCGCGCCAGAAGCGGTAGACGCTGAGCGAGCGGGCGCGCCATGAAGGATGCGACGCATCCGATACCGCGGCGATCAGGCTCGGATAGACCATCGCCGTGCCAAGTCCTAGCAGGAGGCTCGCCACCAGCCACCAGCCGAAATTCGCGGTCAGCGCCGTGAGAAAGAGCGCCGCCGCCTGCACCCACATGCCGGCGACGATCAGGCCCTTGCGGCCCCAGCGGTCGCTGAGCGGTCCCGTCACGACCTGCAGCACACCCCAGGTGACGGGATAGACGGCCTTCAGAATGCCGATGCGCTCCACACCGAGCCCGCCGGCTGCGAAGAAGAGCGGAAAGATGCCCCAGCTCATGCCGTCATTGAGGTTGTTCACCAGCCCGGCCTGCGAAGCGGCAAAGAGGTTGCGATCCCGAAAGGAGGTCAACGCAAAGACCTCGCGGAAGGAAAGGGGTGAGGCCTCGCGCGGATGGTTCGCCAGTTCCGCACGCACATGATCGCGCGTGTCGCGCACGAGCAGGATCGAGAGCGCCGTGCCCAGCACTGCGTAGCCGACGCCGAGATAGATCGGGATTGGTCGCAGACCGTAGCGACTGGCGAGATAGCCGGTGAGGAAGGCGGTGATCCCGACTGCGAGGTAACCGGCAAACTCGTTGAGCCCTACGGCGAGGCCACGCCCCTTCGGGCCGACAAGGTCGACCTTCATGATGACGGTCATCGACCAGGCGAAGCCCTGGCTGATGCCAAGCAGCGCGTTGGCGGCGATGACCCAGTTCCAGTCTGGCGCCCAAATGACCATGAAGGGCACCGGCAGGCCGAACAGCCAGCCGATAACCAGCACGCGCTTGCGCCCCCATTTGTCGGCGAGCAGTCCGGAGACAAGGTTGGCCAGCGCCTTGACGACGCCGAAGCTGACGATGAAGGAGACGACCAGCGTGGTCGAGGCGAGCCCGAATTCCTCTGAGCCGATCAACGGCACGACGGTGCGTTCGATGCCGACCATGCCGCCGACGAATGCATTGATAAGCACAAGCAGCGCGAACTGCCGCCAGTTGGCCTTGAGACCGAGGCTCACTGCTGGCGCCGCGATCGTTGTCATGCGGCACCGGCATTGATGGCTCGGGTGCGTGCGGCCATCACTACATCAATCCCGTTCGGGAGCCGTCAGAGCCGGAGCCAAGGCTGCTAAGCGATTGAAGGGGCTTCTCGGCCACGGACTTGTCTCCTCGGGGGCCGTGTGATACGCATCATTCAATAATTATGTTGAATGAACTAGCGTGGCTGCTACCCTGATGTCAATCCGCAATCCGAAGCAGGCACTTTACCAGCAGTTCGCGGTTGTCGCGAAGGCTCTGGGCAATCCGCAGAGGCTGGAACTGATCGAGCAACTCGCGCAGGGTCCGCGCAGCGTGGAAGCCTTGGCCGCCAAGCTTGCGCGTCCGGTGGCGAATGTCTCGCAGCATCTCCAGGCGATGCGCCGCGCCGGACTCGTGACGTCAGAGCGCGATGGCAAGTTCGTCAACTACCGGCTCGCAGATGAAAGCGTACTTGCCGCCTTCGCCTCCATTCGAGTCGTTGCCGAGCGGCATTCGGCCGAGGTCGAACGCATCGTGAGGGGCTATTTCGACCGGCGCGACGATATGGAGCCCGTGTCCCGGGAAGAGCTGGCCGCGCGAATGAAAGACGGGCTCGTTACAGTCATCGACGTCCGACCGCCCGATGAGTTTGCGCTCGGACATCTGCCCGGCGCGATCAACGTCCCCCTCGGCCAACTGGAACAGCGGTTGTCCGACCTCGAGGCGAAGCCCGAGATCGTCGCCTACTGCCGCGGACCGTGGTGCGTGATGTCGTTCGAGGCGGTCGCATTGCTGCGTGAGCACGGCTTCCGCGCACGCCGCATGGAAGATGGCCTGCCCGAATGGCGTGACGCGGGCTTAGCTGTCGAGGCTTGATCGACCTCAACTTCAAAGTCAGTCACCCGCCCCTCATTCGCTGGGTCTTTTTGCCGTAGCAGGTTGACACATCACGTTAGTCCGTGCTAACGCGTTAGTGGTGACTAACGTGAACAACAGCTGGACCGCCCTGGGCGACCCCACCAGGCGCACGATCTTCGAACTCTTGGTCGAGCATCCGCGTTCGGTTACCGAGTTGGCGCGTGCCCTGCCGGTGAGCCGGTCGGCGGTCTCGCAGCATCTGAAGGTGTTGAAAGAGGCAGGGCTCGTGGCTGCCACGCCGGACGGCAAGCACCGCATCTACCGCGTCGAACCCGACGGGCTGGCGGCGCTTCGCACAGAGCTCGACCGGTTCTGGATGAAGACGCTCGCTGCCTTCAAGCAAGCTGTCGAACAACCGCGAAAGGAGTGAAAAATGAACACGCAAGCAGCAGACACCTTGGTAAGGCACTCGATCGTGGTCGAGGCGCCGATCGAGCGCGCCTTCGAGGTCTTCACGGAGGATTTTGGCAAGTTCAAACCCAGGGAGCACAATCTGCTCGCCGTGCCGATTGCCGAGACCGTGTTCGAGCCGCGCGTCGGCGGCCATATTTATGATCGCGGCGTCGACGGCAGCGAGTGCCGCTGGGCGCGCGTACTGGCTTATGAGCCGCCGCACCGTGTGCTGCTCAGTTGGGACATCAGCCCGCAATGGCGGTTGGAGACCGATCCGAACAAGGCCAGCGAGTGGGAAGTCCGCTTCACTGCCGAGACGGCTAATCGGACCCGCCTGGATCTCGAGCATCGCAAACTGGAGCGCCACGGCGCCGGCTGGGAAAGCGTGCGCGATGGTGTCGCCGCCGATCAAGGCTGGCCGCTCTACCTGCAGCGATACGCCGACCTGTTCGGGCGTCGGGCCTGACGGCCACATCCGCAAGCAGCGGACCGAATCCGGTCTCGCGGCCTGCAATCCCATAAGCTCAGGAATTATTCGCGGTGGCGACACTGCCGCGAATAACATCCCTTCCCTACCCGGAGCCCGACAAGCGTAGGCGCATTAATCACACCGACCAGCATGCCCAACGCCGCTTCGGATGCGGGGACGGCTCCGGACGAAGCAGATGATGGCTGACGAAGGTCAGAACGGTATAGGCCACAATGGTCACGCATTTGTGAGCCGTATGATAAGCCTATTCGGGATTATGGGTCTAATCTTGAAGCGTGCGTCGTCTTAAATGTCAGGCGTAGTAGTCCCTGCAATGGCCGCCGCTCAGGAATAATGCTGATGGAACGCAAGCTCGCGGCAATCATGGCCGCCGATATCGTCGGCTACAGCCTGCTGATGGCTGAAAACGAGGCTTCCACCTACGCGAAGCTGCGCGCTGTTTTTGATGAGCTCATTGACCCGACCACTGCCCGCCATGGCGGGCGCATCGTCAAGACGGCGGGAGACGGCTTTCTCGCCATGTTTCCCAGCGTCAACGAAGCGGTCGATGCGGCGCTGGCCATACAGGAGGGCTTCGACAAGGGCCCGTTCGAGCTGCGCATCGGCATCAATCTTGGCGATGTCATCGAAGATGACGGCGACGTATACGGCGACGGCGTCAATGTGGCCGCCCGTCTTGAGGCCATGTGCGATCCGGGGCAGATATTCGTCAGCGGCGCCGTGGTGATGGCGGCCGACCGCAACAGCGCGGACAGGTTCGTCCGCATCGGCCGCAGGCGGGCCAAGAACATTCCCGAACTTCTCAACGTCTACCGCGTAAGGCGCGCGGGCTCTGCGTGGTCGCCATGGCGGCACGTGCCGCAGGTGCTGCGCAGCACCGCCGCCCGCTGGTCTTATGGCATAGCCGCCATAGCCCTCATCCTCATCGGCACCCAAATCCAGCCGCTCCCCCTGGCAGCCATGGTCAGCCGCATCCCGGGGGTCTTGTCGATGGACCAGAGCAGCGCCGATCCCCGGCCGTCAGTGGCGGTCATGCCTTTTGCCGCGATGAGCGGCAGCGGCGAGCAATCGTACTTCGCGGACGGACTGGCCGAGGATGTGACGACAGCCCTTGCCCGCAATTCAGAGCTGCAGGTAATCGCGCGCGATTCCACCTACGCCGTGCACGGGCAGGATAGAGACGTGCGCAAGCTCGGGGCAAAGCTCGGCGTCGATTATGTGGTTGAAGGCAGCGCCCGCCGTGAAGGCGACCAGCTTCGCGTGTCGGCGCAGCTGATCGATGTAAAGACAGGCACGCATCTGTGGTCGCGCAGTTTTGACCGTCAGGTCGCCGACGTGTTCACCGTCCAGAGCGAGCTGACCACTGAAATCGTTGCGCAGATCGCGCCCTATATCGGCAGGAGCGAGGCGGCGGCGGCAGCGGAACGCCCGACCGACAATCTGCAGGCGTATGACCTCGTGCTACAGGCCCGCAACCGCTACCGGCACGGCGGCGATGACCCGCAGGACATTCTGGAGGCGCGGGGCCTCTACCAGCGCGCCCTTGAAATGGACCCGTCCTATGCGGCCGCCCGCGCAGGCCTCGCGCTGACCTTTATTGCCAGCGTGGCGCAGAGCGGTGACGGCCGGGAAAACGCGCCGGAACTCCATCTTGGGCTTAGCGAAGCTCGGCAGGCGGTCCGTCTCGACCCCAATCTTGGCCTTGGCTATCAGGTCATCAGCTTCGGGCTTGCCCTGCAGGGCGACTATTCAGGCGGCTTGCAGGCCGCACGGCGCGCTGTCGAACTCAACCCTAACGATCCCGACAGCATGATGGCGCTTGCAAAGGCGCAGGTTCGCTTCGGGGAATATGATGATGCCGTCGCCAACGCAGAGCGGGCCCGCCGCCTTCATCCTATGGCGCCCGAGTACTACGCCTATGTGCACGGGCAGGCGCTCTACGCGGCGGACCGCCGCGACGAGGCTTCCGCCGTCATAGAAGAATGCCTGATCCGGGCGCCGCGCGATGCAAACTGCCTTCTGATTCAGGCCGCTTTGCAGAGCGCGGGCGGCGAGGTCGAGGCAGCCCAGCAGACGATGGCAAGGCTGGTCGAGGCGCATCCGGCATTCTCGCTGGAAGCAGAGCGCGCTTACCGCCGGTTCGGTGACAGGCCGCTGATGGAAGAGTTCCTGCAGGACCTCGCAAAGGCCAAGGCTCCTGAATCCGCCTGACAGTTTTTACAGAGCGACTTCAATCATATAGCGGTGCCCAGTTTCATCCTCTTCGGCGCGCTGCCCTCGGTGCTTGGTTCATCACGGCTCATTGCCGAAACAGGCGCGGAGCAAACGCATCCCTTCTTCGATGTGGTCCGTGGGAATGGCGCCATATCCCAGCATAACCCCGGCGCGTGGGATAGTGCTCACGGCGAACCGTGACAGGTCCTGGACGGCGATGCCACGATCGGCAGCGCGGCGGGCGATCTCGGCGATCTGGCCCGCCGACATTGTCCGGGCCAGAGCGGTGATATGGAGTCCCGACGTCGACGGGATCAACTCGAGGTGCTCGGCAAAGTCACGCGAGATTGTGTCGGCGAGGATCTGGTGTCGTTCCCGGTAGATGGCGCCCACCCGGCGCAGGTGACGCGCAAACACGCCCTCATTGATGAAACGCGCCAGTGCTGATTGCGCGAGCGTCGATGAATGCCAGTCGCTGACGAATTTCGCTTTGTGCAGGGCCTCCCGCAGCGATGGCGGCGTTACCAGGAAGCCCAGCCGAAGCGTCGGAAGCATTGTCTTCGAAAAGGAGCCGACGTAAATCACCCGGCCCTTTGTGTCGAGCGTCTGCAACGGTTCGAGAGGCCGGCCACCGAACCGGAACTCACTGTCATAATCGTCTTCGATGATGGCTGCATTGTTCCGCTCGGCCCAGGCCAGCAGCGCCTGCCGGCGAGGCAGCGTCATCGTGACCGACAGCGGGAATTGGTGGGAAGGCGTGACATACACTGCTCGGATTCCGCGCGGCAGCGCCTCGACAACCAGCCCTTGGTGATCCACGGGTACGCCGATCACGCGAATGCCCGATGCCTTGAACAACCGCCTCGGAGGGCCATAGCTCGGATCTTCGACGGCAATTCCGTCGCCCGATGCCAAAAGGACGCGTGCCAGGATATCGAGCGCCTGCTGCGTACCGTTCGTGACAATGATGTCGTCCGCTGAGGCCCCGATCCCTCGCGAGATGCCAATGTGCCGGGCGATGGCGACCCTGAGATCGTGATGCCCGGCAGGGTGTTCATAAACGCCGGCAGTCGTTTCGCCCGAATGCAGCGCCCAGGTCACCGACCGCCGCCATGACCTGTGCGGAAACAGCGAAGCATCGCAAAGCCCAGAGCGGAAGTCGAACCGGGCCGGCTCGAACGTGACCGGCGGTGACATCGCTTCCCAAAGCGGCAGCGGCTGGAGTGTGCCAGCGGGTCGGCGTCCTGCCTTTTCACGCTCGGCCGGCGTGACCAGTTCGCTGACGAATGTCCCGGACCCCTGCCGGGACGTCAGGAACCCTTCCGCGGCGAGCCGTTCATAAGCCACCGTCACGGTCGCACGCGACACGGCCAGCGCCCGCGCCAGTTCGCGGCCAGGCGGCAGAGGGTCGCCGGGCCGCAGCCGTCGATCCAGAACGGCGCGCCGGATCTGACGATAGATCTCGCCGCTGAGGTCTTTGCGCCCGACCAGGCTTACGTGAAACGCCGTCATTGTTCTGCAGTTGGAGTTGGTCTGACGGTTGCACCAGAGTTCGACCGGTCTCCTGCGTCCTTCGCTGCCTTGGCGGCAGGGCCTTGCCGGTGTCACCATGCCAATCGCAATTGGACTGGCCGAGAATCGCTGAATTGGCACTTCTATCGGTCCTGTAGCCTCCCTACCATTGCCTCGGCGGCAAGGGAAGGAGCGGATGGCTGGAAAGGGGAGGCTGAAATGCCTCGAGCAGATACTCGCGTCCATCACTCGTCGCGACTAATTGGATTTGTCCTGGCGACCACAGTCGCGGCCCTCAAGTCTTGGCACCTGACCGCCTCAAGACGTCGGGCAATCGCGGATTTGTCCCCAGAGCAGTTGAGGGACATCGGTCATGTCGAGGCTCCCGCGCCAGTGCTTGAAGTCAAGCCGGGTCTAGTCACGAACTTGATATCGATGAGGTAGCGCATGATGCGGCTCCTGCTCGTTCGTGGCGCATGGCACGGCGCCTGGTGGAAGTAATAAATGCCTGTGAAACGACTAGCCGGACAGGAGAACGCAACGGTTCCAGCGGTGGTCCGCAAGGTCCACGGCAGGGGCCATGATGACGAGATCGTCGGCGTCCCAGAACTCGCGGCCGGTCGCCGAGCCAGCGCGTAGCCAGACGAGGACGGTCCAGCCATCTGGGTCATCTAGATCGGCGTGGCCCTTGGACACGGCCGACCTTGCCGCTTCCTCACGGCAGTCGAGATTGCCCCGGATCGTCGCGTGGCCAAGCATTTGATGGATCCGAAGTGATGCTGAGCCGACGCGTGGACCGATCAAGGCACGCGCGAACGCATCATGGGTTTCGTAAAGGTCATCGAGCGAACCAATGTCCGTCTCTTCGATACGCATCTCTGCAGTCGAGGCGTCGAACGACCGGGTTTGTCTGGGCCGCAAGCGCGCATATGCTGCGCTCGCCCAGCGTTCGTCCGACAGCGCCTCAAATGCCATCCCGGGCTCGCCCACCGCCCAGACCGGATCAGGCGTGTGCGCGAACTTCAACGGTCCGTCCGCCATCAACTCCGCCGTAACCAGGTCTCCTTCCGTGTGCGGCAAAGGGCCCGGCGGCGTAGTTGGGTCGAGATTCCTGGCTATCGCGACAGCGGCGGCCGAGGCCGCGATGATGGCTTCGGTCATTGGATGGCGCGCCAGCGACACGTCTGGCGGTGTGTAAACGACATCGACCAGCAGAGCATCGCCGTGAATGAAGAACGACAAAAGCCCCCTTTCGGGCAGAGGCCGCATCGGTCCGCAGGCAGCCGTGATCTCGGCAAGATTGATTTGCATCAGGAACGGATGACGCATTCCACGCGCGTTGCTTGGCCATGCGTTCGGCGGCAGATCCGGCCCGCCGCCGATGCGGCTGGCGGCAAGTGGTGCCTTTTCGCCAAAAGGTTCCTCCACCAGTGCGACTGCGTCCGCCCAGAGATGCGCCACCGCCGATGCATTGTTTTCTCCCAAGGCGGCGGCAAAACGTTCATCCCATATACCGTCAGCCGGCCATATACCGTCAGCCGGAACGGAGGCGGCATCCCTTCCTCTCCGTCCCGCATCGATCGCCTCGATGGTCGCGCGATGCTTCTTCTCCTGGCCCTCATATTGTGACCGAAGCATCTTTTCGCCGATCCGGTCAGTCCGTGCCTGCAAGCTCTGCATAAGCACATTGTAGTCCGTCTCCACAGTATCCTGATTGCCCGCGGCAGAACGCCAGCCGAATACCCACGCGCAATCATCCCGCCCCCGCACGAGCGTCACGCCGGCGGCGTCCGATGCCCCTATGGCAGACGATCCGATGCCCGTTCCATACCGTGCTTCCCGACCCAGCACCTGCATGGTTACAAGGGACCATTCGGCAGGACCGTTCGGCCCGATGAGATCCATCGCAAGCGGTGCGAACGCCTCGTCGAACTCCCACCGCTTGTTTGGGTCGAGTACGAGCACGAAAAGCGACGGCAATTCCTTGTCACGCGGGAATGGCCGCAGGTCGAAGCGCTCGGGTTGGCGTGCGACAACGTCGGGAAACGAGGGCGGCGCTATAAACACGAAGTCGCGCGTCATCCACTTTTGCGGTCGATCAGTCATCTCGGAGCCGGTCCGTTTGGCGGGTGGAGGGAGTTACGCGCAGCCTATGACCGACGCAGCACGTCCTGCCATTCGAGATGACGGTCGATCTGCGCTTTTGCGAACGGACAAAGCGGAATGATGGCGACCCCTTCGCGCCGGGCATCCTCGACCGCCTGGCGTACCAGTCGCTCGCCGACCTTGCGGCCACGCAACGCCGCTGGAACTTCGGTATGGTCGATGATGATCAACCCTTCGCCGGCCCGGCTATAGGTCATCTCAGCTTCGACGCCGTCGACGAGCATCCGGTAGCGTCCTTTCGATGCGGTATCCTCCCGCTCGACCTTTTCGGCGGTCAAGGGAGAGGCAGGGGCCGGCTGCTCGGCGTCATGCGGCCGCACCTGACCCCGCCGCCCCGGCATGCAGTCGAGCAGGTCGCGGTCCCATCTTCCGAGATCGGCCGCAGCGTCGTAGGTCGAGACGAGAAACTCCATAAGCGCCGCGTCGGGATTTGCAGCCGACTGAACGGCATCGTACGGCAGGATGAATTCCGATAGGCCTTCATGCCAGAACGCGCCCTCGGGCCGGGCCGATGCGCCCCTGAAGCCACTCGGCGCCGGATAGGCGTAGGCGTAGAAGGCGGGGTAATCGATGCCGCCACCGCCGGGCCAGAAACCGGCTGAGCAGACCTCGCGGTCGTAGGCTTCCTGTGCCACATCGTTGGGCAATGAAGGAATGCCGCCGGGATGGAGAGGCGCGCGCCGCCCTGAAAAGCGGGTGACGGCCAGGTCAAAACTGCCCCAGAACAGGTGAACGGGACTGGACTTGCCAAGAAAGGAGGTCCGGAACCGATTGAATACCCTGTCGACCGCCACCGATGCGTGATGGAAGCGCTGAACGGCTTCCCGGTCATAGGGCCGGTCGCGATGATCTTCGGTGAACGGCACGGGATTGGGCACCTCGTTCGGATTGCCGTTAAAGGTCGGCGTGCCTCCAAGTTCGGAAATCAACTGCACGAAATTGGCGTGGAACGCCGCGACTGTGGATGGCCCGAGCGTAAACGATGCCTTGCGACCATTGCCGCATGTGCCGACAACGATATGGTCCCGAAGGTCGAAGAGGATCTCGATGCCCGGGCCGTCGGGGATCGGCGAGGAGGTCAGGCCGAGCGGCGTGACATAGAAGGTCGCGTTCCAGGAATGGTTGAGCCACGGGGTATGAGCAAGGCGATATTTTCCTGCGATCTGCAAATAGAGATGCAGGGCCGAACACGTCTCGCGCCAGCCGAGGTAGTCCAGGTGGGGCCACTTGTTGCTCATTGTGCTTTCTCCATTCAGAAACATACTCGGCACGCGACGCGTCATCTCGTCTGAACCGCCCGGGTCCGTGCACCCAGGCGACCTCTTTCTAGCGCCGGTCAGTCTTAGCGCCGGTCAGTCCGGTAGGGAATGTGCTCATCTCGGTCATCGATCGGGAGATCGAAACGTCTCTTGCCCCAGTCCTCGGCGCGCCATTCGGCCTTCGCTTCTTCGATGCGGTCCTTCGAGGAGGCGACGGGTTCCACCAGATATAGCGCGGTCCGCTGAGCGTTGCGCCGCCGCCCGGGTTCGATTGCTGGGTTCCAACTCATGCGCGTCATCCTCACTTAGGCCGTCCAGACAGCCTCGCCCTTGCCGATGCGAATGCCCGATTTCGACTAATCCGAATCGCGAGCGGGAAGAGCGCTTTCGGCCCGACAAATGCCTAAACTGGCGAGCGACCGTCTGCCCAACTAGTCCTGTGATAGGTCAAGCTGTGTCGCAGCAAGTGGAACGTGCGGGCAATGTCGTCGAGCTCAGCGGCTCGTAGTAGAGCGACCGTCGAACACGGTTCCTTGACAATGCTTTGAACCGTTCGCGTTCTAACGATCAACTCCCCAAAGATCCGGGTTCTGTTTAAAATACTCGATCAGCAACTCGGTGAGCACCCGCACTTTCCGCGTGGGATGCTGACCGGGCGGGCGGACGACATATGCGGCCCCCGGAGGTACCGGATAGCGTGTCATGGTCGGGACCAGCGCGCCGGAGGCCACATATTCATGCGTGATGCAATCGGGGAGCCAGGCGATGCCGAGACCTGCCACCGCGGCGGCGGCAAGCGCCGTGGCGCTGTCAGCCTTGAACCTGCCCTGCGGCTGGACCGCAACAATCCTGTCGCCATCCATGAACTGCCAGGCTTCCGTTCCCTGCATGAGGGCCTGATGGGTGACGAGTTCGTCCGGAGACTCGGGTGACCCGTGCGCCTTGATGTAATCCGGGCTCGCGACAAGCTTTCCATGGATCGGCCCGACGCGCTTCGCGATCAGGTTGGAGTCCTGAAGATAGGCGCCCCGGATCGCGCAATCGAAACCCTCTGCGATGAGATCGACGAAGCGATCGCTGTAGGAAGTATGGATGTGAAGTTTCGGGTGCAGACGCGCCATTTCCGCGAGCACGGGGGCGAAGTGGGTCGCGCCGAAAGTAAGTGGCATGGCAACCCTCAGGCGGCCGCGCAGCTCACCGGTCGGGAGAATCGTTTCCCTGGCCGTGTCGATCTCGGCGCTCGCCCGGGCCGCATGATCCCTGAAAGTGGTTCCCGCTTCGGTGAGCGCGGCGCCGCGGGTCGTTCGTGCAAGCAGCTGGACGCCAAGCTCTGCTTCTATCCGGAAAAGTCGCCGACTGACGATCGATTTGGAGACGCCGAGCCGGCGCGCTGCGGCCGATACGCCCCTTGCATCGGCCACTGCGACGAATGTCTGTAGATCTTCGATGTCCATTCGACGTTCCTCATTTCGCGACACAGCTTGCCTGACTATGGCACTACCGCATCACCCAAAGGAACAGCAAATTGCGGCAAGGCAACGTCGCCCGCCGGCGCATGTCTCCGCGTGAACCCATTGCCGTCCACAACGGCAGAGAAAGGAAGTCTTGATGACCCCCCGTAACGGCCTTGATTCGCTTCTTCGTCCCGAAGACTCGGTACTCGTTCTGATCGACCACCAGCCTTACCAGCTCACGAACCTGAACAGCCACGACCCGCATATGGCGGTCAACAATGCTACGGGTCTGGCGAAGGCTGCCAAGGCATTTAGCGTACCGACCATCCTCACGAGCGTGCTCGCGGACCGAGGCGGGCTCATCTTTCCGCAGATCACCGACGTCTTCCCTGGCCAGGAGGTGATCGACCGGATGCTTATCAACACCTGGGAAGACCAGAAGGTCGTCGACGCGGTCAAGAAGACCGGCCGCAAGCAGTTGATCATCGCCGGTCTGTTCACGGAGATCTGCGTCGCGATGCCGGCGATCCAGGCTGCCGGCGAAGGATGGGACGTCACGGTCATCACGGACGCCTGCGGCGGCGTGTCGGTTGAAGCCCATGAGGTGGCGATCCAGCGCATGATCGCGGCCGGCTGCAACATGATGACGTGGATGGCGCTCGCGTGCGAATGGCAGCGCGACTACACGAGGGCCAAGACCCTGCCTGCATTGATCGAGCTCCTCAAGGATCACATGGCCGGCAGCGGCATGGCGTACCTGTGGGAGCAGCAGCTGCTCAACACGCCGGTGCCGAGCGAAGGCTGATGCGGGCCGGGATGGCGAGCTTTTCGGTGAGCGTCGGGATCGATTTCCTTGCCGGCCCTCGCCATCCTCGTCCTGCAGAGAAGCCCCTGCAATGTCGCGAACAGTTTCCGATGCACGCAAATGCCGCACCCGCTTGCCCCGGCTGGCCCGAAATCATCGTTGGCCTCGCGGTCGTCGGCCTGGCATCGATCCGGTTCCTCGGCGGATGTCACGACCCATTGGATCTCAATCGCACTGCATGGCCTCACCCCGAGAAGCGGAGCGCATCGACGAGCAGGGCGAAAGCCGGCGACGCTTGGCGACGGCTGGGATAGTAGAGGTGATATCCCGGCCAGGGCGGTGACCACTCATCCAGCACCCGCATCAGGCGGCCGCTTTCCAGATGACGCTCCGCGACATCCTCCGGCACATAGGCGAGGCCGAAACCAGCCAGCGCCGCCTCGAGAATCTCGAGGGTGCCATTGAGGACGATCTGGCCGTCCACCCGCACCTTCAGCTCGCGACCATCGCGCTCGAAGTCCCAGGCCCAAAGCCCGCCATTGATGGAAAAGCGCTGGTTGATGCAAACGTGTTCGGTCAGCTCCTGCGGCGTCGTTGGCGGCGGCCGCCTGGCGAAATACGACTGCGTCCCGACAACGGCGAAGCGGATGTCCGGTCCGACGCGCACCGCGATCATGTCTTTTGCAACACGCTCTCCCATTCGCACGCCCGCGTCGAACCGTTCGGCAGCAATATCCGTCAGTGCGTTGTCGAGGAAGACCTCGACGGTGACGTCGGGATAGTCCGGCAGGAGCTTCGCCAGCTTCGGCCAGATGACGGCGTTGAACGCGTGATCGCTTGCCGTGAGCCGAATGGTGCCGGCGGGCTTCTCCCGCAATTCGCTCAACGCCTCGACCTCGGCCTCGATCTCCTCAAAGCGCGGGCCGATATTGCGCAGCAGCCGCTCGCCGGCCTCTGTAGGCGAAACGCTGCGGGTCGTTCTCGTCAGCAGCCGAATGCCCAGGCGCTCTTCCAGATCGCGGACCGTGTGGCTGAGCGTGGACTGCGAAATTCCGAGCTGCGCAGCGGCGCGCGTGAAGCTGCCCTCCCGCGCAACCGCCAGAAAGGCCAGAAGCATATCGGTTCGTCCGCGCTGCATTTATGGCTCCGCCCCATAAGTTTGTGCGGATTATACGGACTAATCGAGCGAACTGCACACACTCAATCGATCGCGATTGCCGAGAGCACCGTAAATTTCCCGAAACGGTGGCGCGAACCCGGCTGAGCAATGACGATGAAGGAAGAACCGGCGGCAGTTCATTCGCGTCGCTGCCATTCATGGCCCCGACCGATAGGTCCTATCGGAGAGCGGGCGCTAATCAAGGCGCCTCAAGCGTCCTAAGCTTTTAGCGTCGCACACGCACCCAGCGTGTCTTCGGGCCGGGGGCCATCCATATCTTGGGCCGCGAATTGGCGGATCATCACGAAAGCGACAATCGACATGTCTGATAGCCAAAGAACTTCGACAGCCAGTTCGGACATAACGCGCCGGGAGCTCATGCAAGCGGCTGCTGTGACTGGCGGTGCTCTTTTAGGAGAACAATTCGTGCCCGGAGCTATATCTCCGGCACTGGCACAGGCTGCCGGCGCCGCGACGGCGCCGCTCGATGTGTCGCTGCGCATCAACGGGACGAAGCACCGGCTTTCGCTCGACCCGCGCACGACGCTGCTGGATGCGCTGCGCGAGCACCTGCATCTGACGGGCTCGAAGAAGGGCTGCGGCCTCGGCCAATGCGGCGCCTGCACGGTGTTGATGGATGGCATGCGCGTGAAGGCGTGCCTCTCGCTCGCGGCGCTCGCTCAGGGCCGCGACATCAAAACCATCGAAGGATTGGCGCAGGGCGATGAGCTCCACCCGTTGCAGGCGTCCTTCATCGAGCGCGATGCCTTCCAGTGCGGCTATTGCACGTCGGGGCAGATCATGGCCGGCGTCGCCTGCATCAGCGAAGGCCATGCCGGGTCGCCACAGGAGATCCGCGAATGGATGAGCGGCAATCTGTGCCGTTGCGGCGCCTACGACCATATCGTCGCGGCCATCCAGGACGCGGCTGCCGTGTCCAACTCGACGCAGGAGGGCTGAGCCATGCATCCCTTTGTGCTCGAACGTCCGCGGGATCTCTCTGCCGCACTCAGCTTCGGCGCCCAAGCCGGCCGCAATGATGCGCCGGTCGAATACATCGCCGGCGGCACCGACATGGTGCAGCTTCTGCAGGAGTATGTCCGCCGACCGGATCGGCTTGTGAGCCTCGCGGGAGTTCTCGACGACGGCATCGAGATCGGTCCGCAAGGCCTGAGGCTTGGCGCCGCCGCCACGATGGCGGAGGTGGCCGCCCATCAAGCTGTGGTCGAGCAGTTCCCTCTGATTTCCCAGGCGCTGCTGAATTCGGCGAGCCCGCAGGTCCGCAACCAGGCGACCATGGGCGGCAATCTGCTTCAGCGCACACGCTGTCCCTACTTTCGCGATGTCGGCTACGAGGCATGCAACAAGCGCGTGCCTGGCTCCGGCTGCGCCGCCCTGGACGGCGAAAACCGCTGGCACGCAGTGCTCGGCACGAGCGACGACTGTATCGCCGTTCACCCGTCGGACCTCGCAGTTGCCCTGGTGGCGCTCGATGCGTCGGTCGAGCTCCGAGGAGCTGGCGGTGACCGTTCCGTGCCGCTCTCCGATCTCCATCGCCTTCCCCGCGATACGCCGCACCTCGAAACCGTCCTGGAACCGGGCGAAGTGATCACCGCGATCACGGTCCCGGCCAATGCGGCAGGACTGCGGTCTCACTATCTCAAAGTACGCGATCGCGCCTCCTTCGAGTTCGCCGTGGTCTCGGCCGCGGTCGCAATCGAGACGGACGGCGCTCGCATCCGGCAGGCCCGCGTAGCGCTCGGCGGCGTTGGAACGAAACCCTGGCGCCTGCCGAACGTCGAGACCGCGCTCGCCGGCGCCGACATCGAGCCAGCGGTGCTCCGCCAGGCGGCGGCGCTCGCAGCAGACGGCACACGGGGTCGCGGCCACAACGGTTTCAAGATCGAACTCATGCAGCGCGCCATCGTGCGTGCGGTCGAAATCGCGGGAGCACGCGCATGACTGCTGCCTTGATCGGAAAATCCGTCAGCCGCGTCGATGGCCGCCTGAAAGTTACCGGCGCCGCGACCTATGCCGCCGAGTTTGAGGTACCCAACCTCGCCCATGCCGCCGTCGTCAGGAGCATTGTCGCGAACGGCCGCATTGCATCCGTCGACACGGCGGAGGCCGAACGGGCGCCCGGCGTAATCGCGGTTGTGACGCACAGCAACGCGCCCAGGCTCGCCTACCAGCCGCATAAGGGCCTCCCCGACGCAGCCGTTGGCGAGCGCCTGCATGTGCTGCAGGACGACCGAGTGACTCACCAGGGCCAGCCGATCGCGCTGGTGGTCGCCGAGACGCTTGAACAGGCGGTTTACGCGGCGGAGGTCGTGCGGGTTACCTACCGGCACGAAGCGGCGGCCACCGACATGGAAAGCGTCGATCCAGTTCTGCCTACCGGGAAACCGGCGGAGTGGGAGATACGGCGAGGCGAACCCGACAGCGCCTTCGAACAAGCGGAATTCCGGGTCGACCAGACCTATGTGATCCCGCGCGAGAACCACAATCCGATAGAGATGTTCGCCACCATTGCCTCATGGCAGGGCGGCAGCCTGACCCTGTGGGACAAGACACAGTGGGTGCACAATGTTGCCGAGGAGATCGCCGCCGTGTTCGGCATCGCTGCCGAGAACGTGCGGGTCATCTCGCCCTTCGTCGGCGGCGCGTTTGGTTCGGCGCTGCGCTGCTGGCCGCATGTCACGCTGGCGGCACTGGGCGCCCGTGTAGCCGGACGGCCAGTCAAGCTGGTGCTGTCGCGGCGCGAAATGTATTACGGCGTCGGCTACCGTCCTCACACGGTGCAGCGGGCCGCGCTTGGCGCCTCCCGTGGCGGCCAGCTCCAGGCCATCCGGCACGAGGGCCACCAGGAGACCTCGACCTACGAGGAGTTCACCGAGGCGCTGCTCAGCGCGACCCGGTTCCTGCACTCCTGCCCGAACGTCCACACGCGCCATCGCATCGCGCCGATGAACGTCCACACGCCGACCTACATGCGCGCGCCCGGTGAGGCGAGCGGCATGTATGCCCTGGAATCGGCCATGGACGAGTTGGCGGTCGCGCTGAACATGGATCCCGTCGAACTGCGGTTGCGCAACGAGCCGGACCGGGACGAATTTAGGGATCTCCCGTTCTCAAGCCGTTCGACCAGGGAATGCTACCGGGCCGCCGCCGAGCGTTTCGGGTGGGCACAAAGGAACGCCGCGCCGCGCTCCATGCGCGACGGGCGCTCGCTGATTGGCTGGGGCATGGCCAGCGCCACCTATCCGATGAACTATGCACCCGCCTCGGCCCTGGCCCGGCTCTTGCCGGACGGCACTGCCGAAGTGATGAGCGCAGCGAGCGACATGGGACCCGGCACATGGACATCGATGACGCAGGTCGCGGCGGACACGCTGGGCCTGCCGATCGAGCGGGTCAAGTTCACGCTTGGCGACACCCGCCTGCCGCGCGCCCCTATCCACGGCGGTTCCATGACCATGGCGAGCGTCGGCAGTGCGGTGCAGGCGGCTTGCCGCAAGGCGCGCGACGACGCGCTGGCACGCGCCGGCTCCAACGATCTTGAAGAGGCCATGGAGCGTCTCGGCCAAGTCATCGAGGCAACCGCCGACGTCGCTCCCGGAGATGAGACGAAGCGGTTTTCCATGCACGCCTTTGGCGCCGTGTTCGTGGAGGTTGCCGTCGATCCCGATCTCGGCGAGACGCGCGTGCGGCGCATGGTCGGCGCCTATGGCGCCGGCCGCGTCGTCAACCCGAAGATCGCGCGCAGCCAGTGCATCGGCGGCATGATCGGCGGCATCGGCATGGCCCTCATGGAGCACTCGGTTGTCGACCCCCGCAACGGGCGCGTCACCAATGCCAATCTCGCCGAATACGCCGTGCCGGTGCACGCCGACGCGCCGCCTGTCATGGACGTGATCTTCGTCGATGAGCACGACCCGCACGTGAACCCTCTTGGCGTGAAGGGCCTCGGCGAGATCGCGCTGGTCGGCGTCGCGCCAGCGATCGCCAATGCCATTTTCCACGCTACCGGAAAGCGCGTCCGCGAACTGCCGATCACGCCGGACAAGCTGCTCTGATCCACCTCGTCGAAAACGAAGGGGCTTGAGACATGATCATCACCCGCAGAGACGTCCTTGCCGCGACGAGTGCTTTCGCTGCCGTGGCTGCAGCAGGCCAGGTTGGCGCAGCTTCTGTCCAAGGAAGGAATGAGACAATGAAGATCACCCGAGTTGGATCACAGCCGTCCGGCCCCGGGCCGGCCGACTACTTTACCGGGACCGTGCGCATCGATCCGCTCTTCCAGGCGCCCGAGCCGGCGCGCGTCGGTGGCGCCAGCGTCACGTTCGAGCCTGGCGCCCGCACCGCCTGGCACACGCACCCACTCGGCCAGACGCTGATCGTCACGGCCGGTCTCGGCCGGGTCCAGCGCGAAGGCACGCCAGTCGAAGAAATCCGGCCAGGTGACGTCGTCTGGATTCCGCCTGGCGTGAAGCATTGGCACGGCGCGTCTGCGACCACGGCGATGACCCATCTCGCTATCCAGGAATCGCTTGATGGCAAGCCGGTCGAATGGCTGGAGAAAGTCAGCGACGAACAATACCGCAGCTGAACGCTGGCGGCACCCGGCGTCTCGCGCCGACTCGGCACCGATCGCGGCTGCGCCCTGCGCTCTCCCTTCTCCCCTTGTGGGAGAAGGTGGCCTCGCGAAGCGAGGTCGGATGAGGGGTGTTCCAGCTTGGCTCTGCCGCACTCCGTCCAGCACCCCTCTTCCGTCTCGGCGCTACGCGCCGATCCACCTTCTCCCACAAGGGGAGAAGGGAAGATCGATCCACGCAATGAATGCTTGACCTCAAGTTAACTTGAGCTTGTAGCATTGGCTTGCACGGATGGAAGGAGCATCGGCAATGCTGACGAACATGGATTTCCACGGACTTCGCGTAGCGGTCACGGGTGGCACGTCCGGTCTCGGGCTGGCGCTTGTGCGGCAGCTCGCCGCGCAGGGTGCGAGCGTCGCCTTCGTCGCACGCACTGCCGCGGACGTCGAGCGCATCGCTGACGAGACGGGCGCACACGGCATTGTCGGCGACCTCGGCAAGAAGCACGACATCTACCCGATCGCGTTGCAGGTCACCGCCAGCCTCGGCGGGCTCGATGTCCTGATCAACAATGCATCGAGCCTCGGGCCGGTGCCTCTTGTGCTGCTTGCCGACACCGAGTGCGAGGATCTGGAAAAGGCGCTTGCGGTCAATCTCGTCGGCGCGTTTCGGCTGACCAGAGCGCTGTTCGGTGCGCTTGCCACGTCGGCGCGCGAGGGCCGTGGCGCGCTGGTGATCAACATCTCCAGCGACGCGGCGGTGAACGCCTATCCTGGCTGGGGCGCGTATGGCGCGAGCAAGGCCGCTCTTGCCCATCTGACGGCGATCTGGGACGAGGAGGCGAAAGACGATGGCATAAGGTTCCTCGCGCTCGACCCCGGCGATATGGACACCCCGCTGCATGCGCTGGCGCTTCCTGATGCCGATCCGGCCACCTTGAAGCATCCCGATCTGGCAGCTGCCGAGATCATTGAAAAGCTGCTTGACGCGTTGCCGGCTGGCGCAGCACTTCGCGCCGGGGCACGTGGATGATTGCCGCCGACCATCCGGATCGGCGCTCCGCCAGGCTGTTGGTCGTCATGGCGGACGGCGCGATGACCGACGTGCCGCGCGCTGAGCTCGCGAAGCTGTTCGAGCCCGGCGACCTGGTCGTCGCCAATGACGCCGCGACCTTGCCTGCCAGCTTGTACGGCACGCATGTTCCCAGCAGTGAAGCGATCGAGATCCGCCTGGCGGGCTGGCTGTCACTTGCCGATCCAACGCGTTTCGTGGCGATTGCCTTCGGCGCGGGCGATCACCGCACGCGCACCGAAGATCGGCTGCCTGCGCCTCCACTGTCACCGGGCAATCGCCTCCGGCTCGGCCCGCTTGAAGCCGTTGTGGAGCGCCTTCTCGACCATCCCCGCCTTCTCGAGCTGCGCTTCTTGGGCAACCGCGCAGCTGTGCTTGCAGGACTGGCGCAGCACGGCCGGCCGATCCAATACGCGCATGTTCCCGAGCCGTTGGCACTTTGGGATGTCTGGACGAAGATTGCCGCCCGGCCGGTCGCGTTCGAGGCGCCATCGGCAGGCTTTGCGCTCGACTGGCGCACGCTTCAAAGCTGGCGGCGGCATGATGTCGGCTTCGCAACACTCACGCATGCCGCGGGCATTTCCTCCACCGGGGATCACGCGCTCGACTCGCGCCTTCCCTTCGACGAGCCATACCGCATCTCCGAGCACACCGCGGCGCAGGTCGCGCAGGCGAAGCAGCGCGGCAGCCGCATCATCGCGGCCGGCACGAGCGTAGTGCGCGCGCTTGAGGCGGCCGCCAATCCCGATGGCAGCGTGCGTGCAGGAAATGGCATTGCGACGGGCCGCATCTCGCGGGACACGCCGCTTCGCGTGGTCGATGCGATTCTCACAGGCGTCCACCAGCCGGGCGAAAGCCATTTCGAACTCCTGCGCGCCTTTGCCGAAGATGCTCTGCTCGCCAACGCCTCCGCAGCCTTCGCCGCGCACCGATACCGCGCGCATGAATTCGGTGATTCCATGCTGCTCAATCGGCAACAGCTGGATCGATCGTGCGAACCGAACCGTGCGCGAGACGCAGCCTCTACTCTATAGGCGATCCGAGATCTTGGTTTTCCAGGGCTTCCGGAAAACAATGTTTTGACTAAACAATTGATTTAAAACGACTATTTTGACATTGGTAACTACGAATCTGGGGATCAGGAGTTCGAATCTCTTCGGCGCGCCAATCGGAGCGCTCAGTCCTCGGGCAGCCGGCCAGAGAACTGTCCTTCCAGAAGCGACGCGGGATCAAGGGACGTCGCCTGGCCGGACGTGACGCGCAGGGGGGCATCTTTGCAACCGCGACGATCACTCCGGCACGCCGGAGATGCCCAGCGCCTCGACGTAACTCTCGGCGAACACCTTGTCCCGCCACGGGTTGATCTGTCTCTGCAGGGTGAGCGTGTAGGTCGGGAACGCCTCCATCAGCCGCCGCGCCGCCGCCTGCGCCTCGTCCAGCCGGTTGAGTTTGACCAGCGCCATGATCACCACCCGGTGCGAGGAGCCGTAGTTCGGCATCTCGTGCAGCGCGCGTTCTCCCCATGCCAGCGCTTCTTCGTAGCGCTCGAGCATCAGGTAGCTCATCCCGATGCCGGAGAGCGCGATGCCCTTCTCGGGGTCGACCGGGCTCAGCCGCATTGCCCTGTGAAAGTGCTCGATCGCGACGAGCGGGCGGCTGGAATGTGCGTTCACCCAGCCGCTGCCCGTATGGCCTTGCGCCGAATTGGGGTTGAGCAGCAGGGATCGTTCGATCGTGCCCAGCGCCATCTCGTAGTCCTTCGCGCTGTAGGCGATCACCTGCGCGGCGAAGCGTAGGCTCGTGGGGTCGTCGCGCGCTTCCGCCAGTACCTCGCGCGCCATGCGCGCGGCGACCCGGGTATCGTCGGGCTCGTGCCAGCACTGGCTCACGGATAGGCTGCGGATATAGGCGCCGAGTGCCTTCGCCAAGTTGAAGCAGGGGTCGATGCTGAGCGCCTCGTTGGTGAGCCGGCGCACGTCGGCAAAGCCTTCGCGCGTCATGCTGTAGAAGCGCGGCAGCGCGCGAAGGTAGAGGTCGTAGGCGCTGATGTAGTCAGTCGGCTTCATGCGCGCCTGCTTGATCTCCTGCAGCCGGATGCTCGGCTCGACGGCGCCGACGACGCTCTCGGTCACCTTGTCCTGCAGGTCGAAGATGTCGCTCACGTCGCCCTCGAAGCGGTCGGCCCAGACATGGTGTCCGCTGATCGCGTCCACCAACTGCCCACTGATGCGGACCCGCGATCCTGCTCTGCGGATGCTGCCTTCGAGCACGTAGCGGACGCCCAGCTCGCGCCCGACCTGGCGCAAGTCCACCGCCCGGCCCTTGTAGGTGAAGGACGAGTTGCGGGCGATCACGAAGAAGGAGTTCACCCGGCTCAATCCCGTGATGATGTCCTCCACCAGCCCGTCGGCGAAGTATTCCTGGTCGGGGTCGCCGCTCATGTTGGTGAAAGGCAGAACCGCGATCGAGGGCTTCTCGGGCAGGGAAGGCAGTGCAGCCACCGAGGCGCTGGCGTCGGTCTCGACGCGGTAGGCGCGCACAGGCCGCTCGATGTTCTTGAGGCGCAGGTCGCCGAGCGGCGTGAAGCCGTAGTCGAGCTTGCCCTGAAGGTGGTCGTAGGCGGTGCCCGAGACGACCACGGTGCCGGGATCGGCGATGCTTTCGAGGCGGGCGGCGATGTTGACCCCGTCGCCGTAGAGGTCGCCGTCCTCCTCGCAGACCACGTCGCTGAGATTGACGCCGATGCGGAAGCGAATACGCTCTTCCTCAGGCGTCTCCGCCTCGTGTTCTGCCAGGGCCTGCTGGATCGCCATCGCCGAGGTCACCGCGTTAACGACGCTCGCGAACTCGCACAGCATGCCGTCGCCGGTGAGCTTGACGATCCGACCCTGGTGCTCGGAGACCAGCGGTTCGAGGAGATCCTTGCGGTAGATCTTCAGCCGCTCGAGCGTGCCGCGCTCGTCGCGCTCCGTCAGGCGCGAATAGCCGACCACGTCGCAAGCCAGGATCGCTGCGAGGCGGCGCTGCGTGGTTATTGCACCGCTCAGCCAAGCGCCTGCACGCGGGCCGCCCCGCGTCCATGTCCTGCTAACTTCCGGACGCCCTATATGCATGGTACCCATCTCTCCCAGTCGTCGCCGATACAGAACGGAGAACGCAGCTGACCCTGCCTTCACGAGACTTCGCTATCCCGCTTGCGAGACGTGGAGCGTTCCAGTCGCCGCGCTAACAGCCAACCGACGACACGCCCACGCAGCCTCTGGGACGCTGACCACTCTCCCAGAAGGCCGGAAATATTTCCTGCTCTGTGTAACCGGTTGACGCCACCGTGGCGGGTGCTTTGTCACCGCGATGTAACAGCGAGATGCCCTACGAACGCCCGCATCACACCAGACGTTCGAGCTTAGAGGTGCTGAGGTCGGCAAGTGGCGCAAAGCCGATCCTCCGCTCCGAGAAGTGATCTTAGAAATCAATGGGCGCAGCAATGACATAGCGGTGCCCAGTTTCATCCTCTCCGACGCGCCATTTGCAGCCGATAGTCGGTGACCGCAAACGGCAGCACATTTTTTTGTTTCTGGCAGATCAGCGGCGATCGGCGGATGGGAAAGCGCCAGCACATTTCCATGGCTGTCATAATCCTGTTCCGCCGTCGCAACGCCTGGTGATGTCTGATGGGTCCACCCTTTGCTCAGCTCACCCGCAAAGCGAGCTTGCCGACGTAGTGGGTGGCAAGCGCTCGGTGCGCATCGACAACCCTGTCGAACGGGAATGTACGGGCGACATGGACGTCGAACGGGCCAGAGTCGATCAGGCGGTTAAGCTTGTCGGTCGCGTCCTGGCTGCGGGCGCCGTTGTAGCGAATGAGCTCCACGCCGGGCCGGACATTTGGGTCGGGCATCGCGCCGTGCGGGCAGGCGACCCGACCGCCGTCGCGCACTGACGTCAGCGCGCGGTCGGCCGCCTCACCGCTTACGGTGACAAGGGCAGCGTCGAGGCCGCCGGCGGCGAATTCACGAGCGGCCGCCACCACGTCGTCCCTGCGCCCGTTGACGATGGCGTCGGCGCCCAGCCGCTGCGATAGCGCCACGCCGTCATCGCCCGAAGCCACCGCCAATACGCGGGCGCCCAATCGTTTTGCGAGTTGGATGGCCATGTGCCCGATACCGCCGCTGGCGCCGAAGATCATTATTGCATCGCCCTGCTTTAGGCCGACCTCTTCCAGGCCGCTGAGCGCGGTCAACGCATCCCAGCCCATGACGCCGGCTTGCTCGATCGTGAGCTTGGCGGGGATGAGCGACACGTTGTCCGCATCCGTTACTGCGTAGGTGGCGTAGGTTCCACCCTTGGGAAGTGGCATGGATGCAGCGTACACCCGGTCGCCTTCCTTGAAGCGGCTAACCTGGCTGCCAACGGCGACGACTGCGCCCGCGCAGTCCCAGCCGAGCACATAGGGGAATGTCGACGGCATTCCGAAAGCCCCGTCGTAGAGACCCTCACGCCGAGCGCGTCTCACGAGGCCACGCCCGCCACTTCGACGCGGATTAGGACATCGCTCGGCCCGACCTCGGGCACTGGCACGGCTCGCACAGTAACCAACTCGGCTCCACCGAACCGGTCGATGGCGGCGGCCTGCATTGTATCCGGTTTTGCATTCCTCATGCTTTTTCTCCTAAAAATACTGTTGGTCATGAAACGGCCACCGCTTCCAGCGGTCGTCAATCGAGCCTCGCCGACGTGATTTGTTGTTTCGCGCCGGCGAAGCAGGAGTTCGCTTTTCGGAGGCGTCCCATGATTGGTTGATGATGAAGGCTTCGATCGCCTTCCTGTCCCTTTTGCTGTCCTGTCCCGGACGGTCGTGCGATATTCCGCTTCAAGCAGCGCGCGGGCGAGCGCCTATCCCATACGTCCAGTGTCCAGGCACCGATTGCAGGCATCATTCCGACATCCCATATTTTGATTGGCGCAACGCTCGGCTCGCTTGTCGTTCCGAGGAAGAGCTATGATTTGGGAAGCGCGACACCAATACGCACGGATGCGTAAGTGGTTACCTGCCGGTAAGGAGGGCAAGGTGAACAAACCCGCCGAGAATGGTTTTGCAACCGCGATAAAGATGGTCTCCGGCAAGTGGAAGCTGGACATCATCTGCGAGCTCGGCGCGACACCACGCAGGTTCGGCCGGCTGCGGCAGTCAATTCCGGCGATCAGCGAAAAGATGCTGACGCAGCAGCTGCGAGAACTTGAGGCAGACGGGCTTGTGAACCGAAAAGTCCATCCCGGTTCTCCGGCGAAGGTCGTCTATTCGTTGACGGAAAGCGGATCGACGCTCTGTGCCGGGGCAGAGGGCTTATGCCGCTGGGGTGAACAGGTCCATTGCTCGGGTCAGCCGGAATGATCGCCGCGATGAAGCGACTGCGGTTCTCACTTTTACGTCGCTGACGATATACCCGACGAGACTTTCCAACGGCCGATGACGAGGATATCGTCGACGAACTGTCGAACGAGCGCCTTGTTGGCCGTCCTCCAGTTTGACAGTGGGGTGCCGGATGCGCGGGGTTTTGCTGTTCATTCTGTTGGTGCTTGCACCGATTGCATCGCATGCCGCCGCCATCCACGACGCCGCGAAAACGGGCGATGTCGCGGCGATTGCGGCAGCGCTCGACGCAGGCGCCAATGTCGATGAGAGCGATGGGCAAGCCACACCACTCTATCTTGCGGTCAGGGGCGGGCATTTTGCGGCGGCAAAACTGCTCATCGAACGCGGTGCCGACGTCAACGCCGCCCCGACGCCGGGTTTGGGTCCTGCCCTCATGCCGGCTCTGGCAAAACGCCGGATCGATTTGATCAATCTGTTGCTGGAGAGGGGCGCAAATCCAAATTCGCAGCGCAACCGCGAAAACGCCCTTCACATCGCCGCCAGATCCGGTTGCCTCGATTGCGTGAAGGCACTGGTTGAGGCCGGCGCGGATGTGAATGCGAAGACAAAGGACGGCAAGACATCGCTCCATCTGGCGAAATTCAAGGGGCAACGCGAAGTGGCTGATTATCTCATGGCGCACGGCGTCGTCTTGCCAACACCAGCCCCGATCGCGAAGAAGTTGGCTGCCGCCGACGTGGAGAAAGGCCGAGCCTCCTTCTCCCGCCTCTGTGCCTACTGCCACAATGCCGTGCCGGACGAAGGGGCCAATCAGGGACCGACTTTGTGGAACGTCGTCGGTCGCGACAAAGCATCTGTGGCCAAGCGGCGTTACTCCGACGCCTTGCTGGCATGGCAGGGTGTCTGGACATATGAGGACCTGAACAAATTTCTGCTTGAGCCCATGCTCACGACGCCGGGCGTTTACATGGAAGTGCCGGGTGCTCCGGACGAGACTGAAAGAACAAACATAATTGCCTACTTGCGCACACTCAGTGACAAGCCCATCCCGCTACCCTGAGCCCCCGTGCCCAGGAGTGGCGCGGCCGGGTTGCGCCGAAGCCGATGAGCGCTCGAATTCTGCATGAGGTCACTTCGCTTCCCCTTGACCAATGACCAGTTGGTCCGATCTTGGCTGGGGCGGCGAGGGCAGTTTATGGGGCGCAAGTCGGACCGCTCCGAGCGGTGATCTCAGAAAGGCGCAGCAACAATGTACGAGACCCCAGTTTCATCCTGTCCGGCGCGCCAAGCCACACTTTGGGCTAGACTGCAGTGCACGCTCCGCATGCCCAGCCGTTGAGTTCACCTCGACTTGGCTTTGAGTTGCGCTATCCAGCCAAAAATGGAGGCAGCCATGCGTATGAAGTTCCTACTGGTGACATCAGCGACGATGATGGCGACAGTCGTTGCCCACGCGGGCAGCCAGTCCTCGAACACCAGCTCGAATAGCTCGTCGAACAACGGCGTTGTGCGTGAGCGGATTGTCGAGACCTACTGTGAAGATGACTATTGTGAGACCTACGTCAAACGCAGGGTTTACCAGGAGGACCGATCCTCCCGTCGTCACCAGGACTATGATCGTCGCCGCTATCGCGACCGCTACACCGATGATGACGACGACGACGACTAATGCATGTCGCGCAAAAGTGCGTAGCGGTTTTGCGATAACGACATGCATAAAAACAACAACCTAAAGCGCGTCGCATGAGGCCGGGCAAACGCGACACGCTTTAGGAAAAAGCCGCCCCGCTGACGCACGCGAGCGCTCGATTTTGGACCGGATCGGCGGCCCAGCTTCTCGCACCGAGATGCTTTTGGCGCACCAAGGGCGACGATGACGGTATCGGCTTCGCGACCCTGCGGCGACGAGGATTATCGTCGCCAGAAGGGCTTGGCGATCTCTGCCTCGACCTGTCGTCTCGTCAGACCGATGTCGTCGATCAAATGGGGATTGTCCTTCGCCATTTGCTCAAGTTCCCAGCGAAAGCGTTTCCGCTCGTCCCACGCCGCGATAATGCTTCGCAGGGTCGCCAGGCTGTGTTGCCGACGCAATATTCCCGCCGGCTCGACGGGCGTTGCCCCTGCCTGATGCGGGGCCGATGCAAGAGTATCGTTCATAGCAACCTCCATAGGTTTGAGGTCCAGGGACCTTTGACCTGAAAGAGGCTGAATTCTGCAGGATACGAACAGCGTCGTAATTAAGCTCTGCCAAATAGTTCTCAAAACTTCCAAACGGGCTATAGATACGCCGCATGCAGGGATCGCGCTTTGCCTTTGGTCCGTTCGTGCTTGATTCCGGTGCGGGAACGCTGCTTCGCAACGATGTCCCCGTTGCCGTAGGCTACCGCGGGTTAAAGCTGCTTGCGGCGCTCGTTGGACGAGCCGGCGAAATCCTTGAGAAGGCCGAGTTGATGGACGCGGCGTGGCCGGGCACGGCCGTCGAGGAAGGCAACCTCACCGTACAGATCGCGGTGCTGCGAAAGCTGCTTGGCCCGGCTGCAGATGGCGGCGAATGGATCGCCACGGTTCCGCGCGTCGGCTACCGCTTCACGGGGGCCGTCGAACAGCTCGGCGCGAAGCGAAAACCTTTGCCGCTGCCCGGCAAGCCATCGATAGCGGTGCTGCCCTTCGTCAATGTCAGCAACGATCCCGAGCAGGAATCCTTCGCGGATGGCTTGACCGAAGACCTGATCACCGACCTGTCCAGGATCTCCGGGCTGTTCGTCATCGCACGCAACTCGGCCTTCGCCTACAAGGGAAAGGCGATGGACGTGCGCGATATCGCGCAGGATCTCGGCGTGCGCTACCTGCTGGAGGGGAGCGCACGACGTGCTGCGGGGCGCGTGCGCATCAACGCCCAGCTGGTCGACGCAGTGAGCGGCGACCATTTGTGGGCAGAACGCTTCGATCGCAGCCTGGAAGACATCTTTGCCGTTCAGGACGAGGTCACCGGCAAGATCGTCGAGGCGTTGCTCGGCAGGCTGCGCGCACCGCCGCCGCGCAACCGGCCCAAAAGTCTTGAGGCCTACGATCTCTGCGTGCGGGCGCGCAAGCTGATGGATGACACGCCGCAGACGGCGCGCGAAGCGCATCTGATGCTCACCCGCGCGGTTTCGCTCGATCCGGAATATGCCGAGGCCTATCGCTGGCTTGCCATGAACCACTGGATGGGATGGGTGCATTCCGGCGGACCTACCGAAACATCCCGTAGCGTTGCGTTGGAACTGGCGCGCAAAGCCGTGGCGATCGACCCGAACGATGCCGGCTGCCGTTGGGTTTTGGCTTACCTGCTTGCCTATGAGCGCAGCTTTGCCGAGGCGGATGCGGAATTCGCCAGGGCGATCGAGCTCGACCCGAACGAGGCCGATGCCTGGGCGGCATTGTCCGACATCGCGGTCCTGGCCGGTCGGGTCAAGGAAGGCCTTGAGCACATTCGCAAGGCGTTCCGGCTGAACCCGTTTCCGGCAAGTTGGTACTATCTGACGCTCGGCCAGGCGCAATATGCGGCCGGCCAATACGAGGCCGCTGTCGAAACACTGCGCAGGGACGAGACGTATCGTACAAGCTCACGCCGCTTCCTGGCGGCAAGCCTTGCCCAGCTGGGCCGGCTCGACGAGGCGCGCGCAGAGGCCGAACTGTTCCTCGTCGGCAACCCGCATTTCACCACGCGCCATTGGACCGCGACGGAGCCATTCCGCGACGCTGCGACGCTCGAGCATTTCGTCGACGGCTTCCGCAAGGCCGGTCTTCCGGAGTGAGGCGCCGGCCTCCCAAACGCCTTCGCACCGTTCGTGCGACCTATTCCTCAAAGCGACTCGTGGCGTCACGATCGCGCTCGTACCGTCTGGTCAGCGGAAACGGCGGCAACCAGGACTCGCGACGGATGATCCAGCTTTCGTAGGTTGGCATCAGCTGATCAGGGGCGTCCAGGGATCCCAGGTTCACTTCGATCTCGTCGGCGGTGCGTCCAAAAATTGTCGAGCCGCAACGAGGACAGAAAAACCGCCCGGCGTAGTCGCGCGTTTCGCCCTCTATCGTCACCGCATCCTGGGGGAACACCGCGGAAGCGTGAAAAAGGGCGCCATGATGCTTGCGGCAGTCGAGACAATGACAAATGCCGACCCGGTACGGGAGTCCCGACGCCACAATCCGGACGTTGCCGCACAGGCAACCGCCAGTGAATCGGTCCATGCTGCGTCTCCTCCAAAATCAAGCGGTCGCAATGGCTACAACGAACGGCACCGTCATTGCAATTGCCCGTGCGGGGCCGTCTGCGGGACGAATCGACTCCGCAGTGGGCGATAGCTGGCTCGCTTGCTGCAGCCGCAGCCAGCTGGAAAGTTCGGACGAAGCGGCCCTTTCGCTCTTGACAATTACACTCGTCAACGCGCATTGACAGGAAAGATTGTCAATGTGAGGGCTGCATGCTCGATATCGAAGTCATAGATCGGCCGAGCGCGGCCGCCGCCGCGTTGGAGCCCGTTCGGAGTCAACTCCTCTCAGAACTGCGGGAGCCGGCCTCGGCCGCTACCCTCGCCACACGCCTCGGCCTCAAGCGGCAGAAGATCAATTACCACCTGCATGCTCTGGAGGAGCACGGGCTTGTCCAAGTTGCAGACACGCGCAAGTGGGGTGGCCTGACGGAGCGGCTCATGGTGGCGAGCGCCACAAGCTATGTCGTCTCGACGAGCGCACTGGGTCCGGTCGGCGCCGATCCGGACAGCACCCCGGACCGCCTGTCGGCAAGCTACCTGATCGCGCTCGGCGCCCGGCTGGTGCGGGAGATCGGAGTTCTCCAGCGCGCCGCCACCGATGCCGGCAAGCGCTTGGCGACCTTGGCGATCGACACCGAAATCCGCTTCCGCTCCGCCGCCGACCGCGCCTCGTTCACGCGTGAATTGACCGAGGCCATCACCACGCTGGCGGCCCGCTATCACGACGAAACTGCGCCGCAGGGACGGTCGCATCGCCTTGTCGTGACGGCGCATCCGTCACCAGCCAAACCGCAAGGAAAGGAGATTCAGTAAAAAAGATGCTGCCGGCGATCGCTCGGTCGATGCCGCAAGCATCGCAAAACGGGAGGAGCCAAAATGGCGAACCCGGCTTGGAAAGCACTTCCCAACTCCCGCGGAGTAGCGCTGCAGGGGAAACGCAATTGTCAGTTTCATCCACGCTGGCGGCGCCGACGAAGCTTTCCGAGCTATGATTGCCGACTTCGTGCGGGCAAGCCGCTGGGGTGCTTCTGCGCAGTCTGCTCCGCAAGCAGATCGAAGAGCCATGCCACGCCCGCATCCATCATCGCGACCTTGGGAGCGACGGCGTTGAGCCGGAAGCCGGGCAACGGCAACGGGGCATCGAGGCTCAGCACGCCGAAACGCGCCGCATGCATGGCAACGAACCGCCGCGGCAGGGCCGAGATGAGGTCGGTCTCGGCGATGACCGCGAGCGCAAACATGAAGTTCGGAACCGTCAGCGCAACCCGTCGCGCCCGGCCTTGCTTGGCCAGTTGTTCATCCACGAAGCCGTAAGGATCGCCGCTGTCCGAGACGACCAGATGCTGCATGCTGCAGTATCGCTCCAGGCTCGGATCACGCGCGAACGGATGTCCAGGGCGCATGGCAATTACAAAGTCTTCCTCGTAGATGCAGCGCTTTTCGAAGCGAGGCGGGATGTCGTCGGACGGAATGATCGCGATATCGATGGCGTGCGCCTCGAGATCGACAATCGCGCTCCGCCAGACGCGGGCTGGCGAGGGCAAGATCTGACGCACGCCGACGTCGATGCGTGGCGCAATCCGGCTGAGTTCGGCGAGGAGCGGGCGCAGGATCACGGCTGAGACACCGTCCGGTGCGCCGATTGCGAACC
Source organism: Mesorhizobium sp. WSM4844 (assembly GCF_055811775.1). Taxonomy (NCBI): domain Bacteria; kingdom Pseudomonadati; phylum Pseudomonadota; class Alphaproteobacteria; order Hyphomicrobiales; family Phyllobacteriaceae; genus Mesorhizobium; species Mesorhizobium sp. WSM4844. The sequence goes on from NZ_JBVVQB010000005.1 coordinate 85,525, forward strand.
GGCGCATGGCCGTGGCGGGATCGAAGGGCGCGGCAGTCGCCATCACGCTGCGCACGCGCGCCAGAACGTCGGCGATCGGCGCGGCCAGTTCCGTTGCACGCGCCGTCGGCACCACGCCCTTGGGCGTTCTCAGGAACAGCGGATCGTTGAGGAGCCGGCGCAGCCGGCCGAGTCCGTGACTGACTGCCGATGGCGTCAGGTTAAGCCGGTCCGCCGCCCGGCCCACGTGGCCCTCTCCGAGCACGGCCTCGAAGAGGACGAGGAGATTGAGATCGGTGCGCGAAAGATCAATTTCATTCAGCATATCCCTGAAATCATATCATTGGCTTCATCAAGATCAACATGCAATTCTGCCGGCTGAGCGGTGCATCGCTCGGACGAACGCGAATGGCGGCTCGACCACCGTCACGCGGACCCGCTCGTCCCGGGTGTCAGCCTGGAGCAGGCGGCCGCGCTGGAGCTACAGCGGACCCAAAGAGATGGCACCGCCCATTACAAGGCCTGTTGCGCTGGCGGCTCTTTCGCCACTGCGGCTTCCTCCTGGCTGAGGGCGCCCGGCCGGAGCTTGAACAGGATCAGCAGCGGCCCGGCGACGAAGATGGAGGAATAGGTCCCGGCGAGGATGCCGAAGATCATTGCGACTGTGAAGGACTGGATCACCTCGCCGCCCCAGATCGAAAGCGCCGCCAGCGCAAACAGCGTGGTCACGCCGGTCAGGACCGTTCGCGCCAGCGTCTGGTTCATCGACAGGTCGAGCAGCTCGGCAATCGGCATCCTTTTATAGCGGCGCAGATTCTCGCGGACCCGGTCATAGACGACAACCGTATCGTTGATGGAATAGCCGACAATAGTCAGGATCGCGGCAATCGAGGTCAAATTGAACTCTATGCCGGCGACGACGTAGAAGCCGACCATCAGGATCACGTCGTGGAACGTCGAAATGATGGCGCCGAGCCCGAACTGCCACTCGAACCTGATCCAGATGTAGACGAGCATCGCCAGCAGCGAGGCGAGCACGCCCATTGTGCCGTTGAACGCGAGTTCGGAGGACACTGTCGGACCGACAACCTCGATGCGGCGGAACTCGTAGTCGGTTTCGAGCGCGCTTCTTACCTTCTCGACGGCGGACTGTTCGGCAACGTCGCCGCCCCCCTGGGTGCCGATGCGGATCAGCACATCCCGGGCCGAGCCGAACTCCTGCACCTGCACCTCGCCCAGTTCGAGACCCGTCAGCCGCTCACGGATGTCGCCGATGTCGGCCTGCTGGCCCTTTGCCTGCACCTCGATGCTCGAACCACCGCGGAAGTCGATGCCGTAGTTCATGCCGACAGTGAAGAACAGCACCGCCGAAGCGATCGACAACAGCACGGACAGCGTGAAGGCGTATTTTCTGAAGGCCATGAACGGCACGCGCGTGTCGTCGGGCACCAGCCGCATGACACCGGCGGGCATGGTTTTCGGCCGCTGCCGGCGAAGCCAGAACGCGACCAGCCAACGCGTCAGCGTGAACGCCGTGAACACGGTGGTGACGATACCGATGGCGAGGGTGACGGCAAACCCCTTGATCGGCCCCGAGCCGAGGAAGAACAGGATGACGGCGGCAATCAGCGTCGTCACATTGGCGTCGACGACAGTCGCCAGCGCCTGTTTGAACCCGGAATCCATCGACTGCACGATCGAGCGCCCTTGGCGGTTCTCTTCGCGGACGCGCTCGAAGATGATGACGTTGGAGTCGACCGCCATGCCCATCGTCAGCACGATGCCGGCGATGCCAGGCAGCGTCAGCGTCGCCCCGAGCACGGACAGGACGGCGATGATCAGTGCGACGTTCGCCAGCAGCGCGATATTCGCGATCAGCCCCAGTCGCCCATAGGCGAACAGCATGAAGCCGACGACGAGGACCCCGGCGATGATTGCCGCGAACTGGCCCGCCTCGATCGAATCGCTGCCGAGGCTCGGACCGACGGTGCGCTCCTCGACGATAGTGAGGTCGGCAGGCAGTGCACCGGCGCGCAGCAGGACCGCAAGATCGTTCGCGCTCTCCACCGTGAAACTGCCGGATATCTGCCCGGTGCCGCCCAGGATCGGTTCGCGGATCTGCGGCGCGGAGATCACCTCGTTGTCGAGGATGATCGCGAACAGGCGCCCGACATTGGCCTGAGTAGCCTGACCGAAGCGGGTGGCGCCGCGGCTGTCGAAGCGAAACGAGACCACCGGCTCGTTGGTGCGCTGGTCGAAGGTTGCCTGCGCATCGACAAGGTTTTCGCCGGAAACGATGATCCGGTTCTCGATCAGATGCGGAACCCGCGGCTCTTCCGTCGAATACATCACCGTCGAGCCCGCCGGCGGGCGGCCGGAGATCGCCTCCTCGACCGGGATCGATTGGTCGACCATCTGGAAGGTCAGCTTAGCCGTCTGTCCGAGGATATCCTTCAGCCGCTGCGGATCCTGCAGGCCCGGCACCTGGACCATGATGCGGTCCGATCCCTGGCGCTGGATGATCGGCTCGGTCGTGCCGAGTTCGTTGACGCGCCGGCTCACCACCTCGATCGATTGGGTCAGCGCCGCGGCGATCCGGTAGTCGATCCCGGCTTCGGTCAGCGTGAAGCGCAGCAGGCCCGGTTCCGGCTCGGTCATCTCCATCTCGGTCACCGAGCCGCTCATGAACATGCCCGTCGAGATCGGCTGCGCCAATCTTTCGAGCGCGCTCTTCGCCGCTTCGATCTGGCCTTGGTCGCGAATGCGGACCTGGATGGAATTGGCGGTGCCGGCAAGCCCGGTATAGCCGATCTGGGCATCGCGCAGCGACGTGCGGACCTCGTCGCGTGCCGATTCGAGACGTTCGTTGGCAAGGTCCTGCCGATCGATCTGGAGCAGGATGTGCGAGCCGCCCTGCAGGTCGAGCCCCAGCGTCAGCTGCTGCTTTGGCAGCCAATTCGGCAGCGATGCCAGAGTGGAGGCGGGAACCAAATTGGGAGCTGCGTAAAGAATACCGGCCAGGACCGTCAGCCAGATGAGAATGGTCTTCCAGCGCGAAAAATGCAGCATGTTCTTGTCCGTTCAGCCCATATCGGGCGCAAACCGCCTCCGACAAGAGCTTTGGCGTTCCGATCGGCGAGCAACTCGACGAACGGAACGCGGTGTGAAAGTTTTGCGGGTCTAGGGCCGCGGTCGCGGCCAGGTTCACGCCGTGAGAAGCGGAGGCGCGCGCGCATCAAAGGCGCGGATCGGCGACAGTTCCGGCCGGCCGTCAGACCATATGCCAAACGGCGCGGCTGACGCGGTTTCGAGCGGCAGCCGCAAATCCGGGATAATGCAAAACGGTTTGCCATCTCTCGCAATGACAGGTGTCTTGACACGGGAAGTCTCAGCACCGACATGGCGCGCAATGCTGCGGGCAAGGGCAGTCGGGTGTGTGACCGGCTCGGTCGCGCCGATTTGGCCTTCGGCTAGGTCTTGCGCAACCTGGTCGGCTGTTGCCGCAGGAATGGTCCAGATCAGAAAGAGCAACGAAGCCAGCAGCCGCAGACCGGCACCCAGGCTGAGCACGACGACGGGCCCGTCCCGTCCTCGGCCGCCTCGTCTCATCCCATCGCTACGGCTTGCATCCACTGCGACCAATACGCTTTCGCTTTCGTTGCCTCGGTAAGCGGCGAACCGCTTTCTTGGTCTCACTATAGCACTTGCGTTGCGAATTGAAGCGCAGCTTTCACGTACTCAAAGGGTAAGTCAGTTGGCCGATCGGTTGGCAGCCTACCGCTTCTCGATCAACCGGACATAGTTTGCAGGATACCGCACCAGCCACGATCGGATTCGAAGATCTCACGCACCGCTTCACCGGCCGCGCCCATGTTCTCAAGCTGACGATGCTCGAGCTCGACGCGAGTCGCGTTCTCGCCGGCCTCGGAGAACTTGACCTCGACTTCGGTCAGCAGCGACGGATCATATTGCCAGTCGGCGCGAATCCGCCATGCCAGGACGATGCGGTTTGGCGGCCAGCACTTCGCCCCAGTCGCATTCCGTCCCATCCTCGCCACCGATATCAGCATGTATTCCAAGGCGATGGCGGCAAGCGGCGTCGCTATTGCGAGATTATCGATCGGCTGGTGGCGCACGGGCTGGCACGCGCTGGTCGATCAGCTTGACCGTGCCAACGGCCCAAAAAAGCCGATGATACGCGTTATTCGCTTATGACCAGGGTCGAGGAAGGCTATGTCCAAACCCTCAGGGAAGGACGATCGATCAGGCATCACAAACTTCCACGCAAAGCGTGCGATCCCATGATGAACATCCATGTCACTTGTCCGTAGGATGCGGGCACCGGGACGCTTGGCCAGAACTCTTGCGATGTGCGCGAGCAGTTCTTCCGCGCCAGTCGCATGGACTGTAGGGTCTGTGTATGTCGCGCCATCGCTCCAGATCGGTAACAGCAATGCCCGCCGCTGCTCGGCGTTCTGATCGGACCAAGCAGCACAATACGAATCGATGAGAAGCGTCAAAGGCATTCTATTCCCCCAAGTAGGTCACTGGTCTGACCGGCCCATGCTCGGACAACAAAGCCCGATCCCGCTGGCTGACGGCAAAGCGTGGTCCGCCTCAATAAGGCCGGAGACCAAATCCGCTCAGCCAGTCAGAAGGGATCCGCCTCGCACTCCAGATCGGAGAGATCTCTTATCCGGACTTCCCAGAAATTGCGACAACGCTGCGAAATCATCATGTAAGTGGCCAGCTGCAATCGCCCGTTGGAAGATCGCGTCGTAACCGTCGGCCACAGAGCGGTCGATCTTGCGCGCCTCCATCAGCTCCAAAAGATGCTGGAATGCGCCGTAATGCGGGGAGATCGACGAGAGCGTCTCATCGTCGCTGGCAAAACGGCCAGCATCCGTTCGCTTGATCAGGTCGGCGACAAGCCCGTCAACAACAGGCGCTGTTGCGGTCCACTGCCGAGCCAACTCGCCGAGGTCGATCTCTTCGGCCTGACTCACGGCGATCGCATGCAGCGTGCCGAACAGCGCGCCCCACATGAGAGCAAGCAACGCGCTATCAAGTGCGTTCGCACGTCCCGGCTCTTCCCCGATATGCTGGACATTGCCGCCCAAGGCACGAAACATCTCCTCGTTCGCGTCGAAAGCCTGGCTTGGCCCCGAGATCAGTATCGTCCCGGCATCTGTGCCGATGAAATCCGGCGTGGCCATGATTGCGCCATCGAGATAGCTGGCTCCGTGCTCGGCAAACCATTCAGCGGCTGCACGTGCGCCATGCGGCGTTCCCGAAGTGGGTTCCACGACCAGCTTGCCGCGAATAGCTGAAGCAACAGCATCGTCGTGCAGAACTGCAGCGGTTGCCTGGTAGTCGCTTACGTTCACAATGACAATTTCAGCCGCATTGACAGCTTCCAGGACGGACCCCGCGACAGTGGCGCCGAGCGTGGCCAGCGGTTCGGCCTTCTGTTTCGTCCTGTTCCAGACCGTCGTCCGATATCCCGACCGGAGCAGGAAGCGGGCGAGCGCCGATCCCATACGACCCGTCCCGACAACGCTGATTGAAAGCTTCATTGCAACACTCCATGCCAATAGACGCCAATAGGCGAGCGGCGCCAATGTTTGCGGTCAAGGGCAGAGGTATGTCGGAGTGAATGGGGCGCACAATACGCACCTGGAGGTAAGTGGTTACCCAACGGTAAGGAGAGCATCATGAATGAGCCGACGGGCAATTGCGGCTTCGCAACGGCGATCAAGGCGATCGAAGGGAAGTGGAAAGTGGATAGTCTTTGTGAGCTTGGAACGGCGTCTCGCAGGTTCGGCCGATTGAGGCAGTCCATTCCGGCGATCAGTGAAAAGATGCTGACGCAGCAATTACGCGAACTGGAGGCTGACGGGCTTGTGAACCGAGAAGTCTATCCGGGATCGCCGACCAAGGTCGTCTATTCGTTGACAGAAAGCGGAGCGGCGCTCAATGCTGGAGCAGAGGCGTTATGCCGTTGGGGTGAGCAATTCCCTTCCCGCACCGATGCTTAAGGATGCCGTTCGCCATGCGAGTTGGAAGTTGGCTCATGGCGCTTCGCCCTCGGCCGAAAACAGCGACAGCCAATACCGGGCGATATCGTTGCGGCGCATGAAGACGGCGAAACTGTATGTCAATCCGCAGAACTCTGGACACAAGGATGCCGATCCACCACGCCAGGCGACAATTTCGGGGCCACCGCCCTTTGCGGGGCGCTTGTCTGGCTTGGAGCGGCATCAGTACGGCGTTTGCATTGACGGAAGTCTGGAGGTGCTCAGCTGGCTGTCAGTCCGTGTGTGCGCCCAGGCGCCACGGCACTGACCGATTCCCGCTCGACCAGCGGGCATTCAAGCTTGGTAATGGGGTAGCGGCCGCGGCCGGGCGGTGCAGGGACTTCCAATTGCTCGATCGCCCATTGCCCCATCGCCATATGCGGCAGGATCGACGTCGTCAAAGGTGGGAACAGATGCCGGGCGATTTCCTCGTCGTCATAGCCGATCACGGAAATATCCCCAGGGATGTGCAGGCCGGCTTCCTTCAGCGCTTCGTAGCAGCCGATGGCGGTTCGGTCGTTCTGGCAGAAGATTGCGGTTGGGCGGTCCTTGAGCGCCAGAAGCTTGACGGTCGCGGCGTAGCCGGCGCTCGCTGACCAGTCGCCCTCGACCACCAGCTCCGCATCGAACGGGATGTCGGCCGTCGCCAGCGCCCGGCGGTAGCCCTTCAGCCGATCCTGCGCCGCCTGCATCCACGGCTCGCCGGTGATGGTGGCGATGCGGCGGTGGCCATGGCTGATCAGGTGGCGGGTGGAACTCTGCCCGCCGGCGATTTCGCTCGGCATCACGGCGGGGAAGGCGTAGTCGGCGGTATAGCAATTGAGCAGGATGACCGGGATATCGAGGTCGTAGAGATAGTCGGGCGCGGCGATCTCGCGCGTGAAGATGGTCATGTAGATCAGCGCCGAAATGCCTCGCTTGGTCAGTGCCGCAATCGCGCGCGGCTCCATGACGGAATCACCCAAAGTCTGAGCGACCAGCACGACGTTCCCGGCATTCCACGAGGCTTGGCGCGCTCCTTCTATGGCGACGACTGCCTCGGGACTGGTCGCCAGTTGATCGACTGCGAAGCCGATCACCCCGTCCAGCCCTTCGAACGAGGCGATAGGGCTGCGAAGAGCAGAGAAGGCTGGTGGCGCATAGCCGAGACCCCGCGCGGCCTCAATCACCCGATCGCGGGTCTGCTGCGAGAGCCTTATGCCCGGCGTGTTGTTGAGGACGAACGAAACCGTTGCCTGCGAGCAGCCGGCGGCCCTGGCGATATCGGTCATGGTGACGCGACTCTTGGGATTCTTGGCCGATGGCTTTCGGCGCCGGGAGGCTTCGAGGGGAGGATCGCGCAGATCCGTTGGTTCGCTCATGGCATTGTATTCCATATTCCCGGCTTGGCTAACCAGCGGTCGTCCTGGGACATCATTAAAGACGGCAGGACGGCGGACGGCGCTTCGCATTTATAAAACAGGCACTCGATTAATCATTATTATCATCCTGGCAGCCGAATGGCTAGCAGCGCGGAGACAGCGATACGCGGTTCTGGAAGATCGATTGCTGGGAACGTGATCCAATTTCAAGGTTCCCTTTCTCACCACACGGCAGGCAGCCATTCGCCAGCGACAACCAGGTTTCCAACCAGAGACTAATACTATTTACTAATAGCAGTAAGCGTTCTATTCTCAATTCGTCATGCCCGGCTCGGGACCGAACGGGCCATGACGGGAAGCAGGCGTGTGGCGCGGCATCCGGGCTCTTGGGCCGGCAAAGCAACGCCACGCAATTACTGAAATGTCAGACAAATCCGACTATACGAACTGCCAATGAGTCTCTAAAGTCCAAAATCGCGGCTGGGATGGCGCCGTTCTTTCGCTGCCAGCACCCTTGAGGAGGAGGGCGTCCAAGCCGCATTCGACAAAGTTCAGATCAGCGAAAATGACTGAATCAAACGGGAGGTTGAACATGAAATCTGCGATACGAAATGTGTCCGTCGCCGCAGCGGCCCTGGCTCTCGGTCTGTCCTTCACGGCGATCGCCGGTGCCCAGGACAAACCGACGCTGGCCTTCGTCGTCAACGGCGCTTCCGATTTCTGGAAGGCGGCCGAAGCCGGCGTCAAGAAGGCCCAGGCCGAATTGCCCAACTACAATCTCGAGCTCAAATATCCGGAACAGTCGTCGGTCGCCATCCAGCAGCGGCTGATGGACGATCTGGTGACGGCCGGCGTCAAGGCGATCATGGTTTCGGCCGTCGATCCCAAGACCTCCACCGACGGGCTCAACAAGATCGCCTCGGAGACGGCGCTGTTCACCACCGACAGCGACGCGCCGCAGACCAAGCGTATCGCCTATATCGGCTCGTCCAACATCGATGCCGGCAAGCAGGCGGCCGAGATCGCCAAGAAGGCGATGCCCGACGGCGGCAAATGCCTCGGCTTCGTCGGCCTGCTCGGCGCCGACAATGCCAAGGAGCGCATCGAAGGCATGAAGGAAGGGCTCGCCGGCACCAAGATCGAGCTGATCGACGTGCGTGGCGACGACATCGACCAGGCCCGCGCCAAGAAGAACGTCGAGGACGCGCTGGTCGCCAGCCCAGACGTCACCTGCATGGTCGGCTTCTATTCCTACAACACCCCGCGCATTTATGAAGCGCTGCGCGACGCCGGCAAGCTCGGCCAGATCACGGTCGTCGGCTTCGACGACGATCCGATCACGCTCGGCGGCGTCAAGGAAGGCACCGTTGCCGCCACCGTCGTGCAGCAGCCGTTCGAGTGGGCCTACCAAGGCATGAAGCTGATGGCTGCCTATCTCGAGGGCGACAAGTCGGGTATTCCGGAGAACGGCCTGATCATCATCCCGACCAAGATCATCGGCAAGGATGACGTCGACGCCTATGCCGCCAATCTGAAGGCGATGTCTGGCAATTAGGACGAAAGCAGTTGTGCCGGCTCGAGGTTCGCTTCGGGCCGGCGGCTCGCATTGACGAACCCCGCAAGGGTCGTCAGTCTGCAGATGTGGCTAGAACGGCCCACCGGCTGCTGTCAGGCATGATGAATTATTCCGACGCATCCATCGGCGCATCGACGATTGCTCCGTTCCTCAGTCTCGAGGGCGTGCGCAAGACCTATCCCGGCGTGGTCGCGCTGGACGGGTTTTCGCTGGAGGTCAGGCCTGGCGAGGTTATCGGCCTCGTCGGCGAAAACGGCGCCGGCAAGTCGACGCTGATGAAGATCCTCGGCGGCGTGACCACACCCGACACCGGCACGATCACCGTCGACGGCGTCGCCCATGACCGGCTGACCGTCGAGGCGAGTATCGGTTCCGGCATCGCTTTCGTCCACCAGGAACTCAACCTGTTCGAAAACCTCGACGTTGCCGCCAACATCTTTTTCGGCCGCGAGCCGTTGCGCGCCGGTCCGCTCAGGCTTGTCGACCGCACCAGGCTGCGCACGCTGGCGGCGCCGCTGCTCAAACGCGTGGGCGCCAATTTCTCGGCAAACACCCCGGTATCGGCGCTGTCACTTGCCCAGCAGCAGATGGTCGAAATCGCCAAGGCGCTATCGATCGAGGCGCGGCTGGTCATCCTCGACGAGCCGACGTCGAGCCTGCCGCTAGCCGAAACCGACAAGCTGCTCGATGTCATCAAGGCGCTGAAGGCAGACGGCATCAGCGTCATCTTCATCTCGCATCGCCTTCACGAGGTCGAGCGGGTTGCCGATCGCGTCGTCGTGCTGAGGGACGGCATGCTTGCCGGCACGCTGCCGAAGAACGCCATCAACCACGACTCTATGGTCAAGCTGATGATCGGCCGCATGCTGAAGGAGCGGGAGAAGGCCGCAGAATCGGCGCGCCCGCCCGGCGCCGTCGCGCTGTCGGCCAAGGCCGTTCGCACCAGCGCCTATCCCGACCGGCCGGTCGATTTCGGCGTCAGGCGCGGCGAAATCCTTGGCATGGCGGGTCTTGTCGGCTCCGGCCGCACGGAACTGGCGCGCGTGCTTTTCGGCATCGAGAAGAGCCTTGGCGGCGCGCTCCAGCTTGATGGAAAAGATCTGGTTCTTGGTTCGGCGGCCGACGCTGTGGCCAACGGGATCTTCCTCGTCCCGGAAGACCGCAAGCTGACCGGCATCCTGCTCGACCTGTCGATTGCCCAGAATATTTCGCTCCCCAATCTGCCGGCGCATGCCCGGCGATCCCTGGTCTCTGCCCGCGCCGAAGCCGTCACCGCCGAGAAGCAGAAACGCAATCTCGGCATCAAGGCGCCCTCGGTGGCGACGCGTACCGGCACGCTGTCCGGCGGCAACCAGCAAAAGGTGGTGCTGGCCAAGTGGCTGGCCATGAGCCCCAGGGTGATGATCCTCGACGAGCCGACGCGCGGCATCGACATAGGCGCCAAGGCGGAGATCTATGGGCTGATGCGGGCGCTGGCCGATGCCGGCGTCGCCGTGCTGATGATATCGAGCGACATGGAGGAGGTGATCGGCGTCTCCGACCGCATCGCCGTCATGCATGAGGGCCAGATCTCAGGCATCCTCGACAAGGAACAGTTCAGCCAGGAAAACGTGCTGTTGCTGGCCGTCGGCAAGCAGCCGAGATAGTTTTTGTTCGCGCAGGTTCTTGACCGCAACCGCGGAACACTTTTGCGGAACCTGCTTAGGCAGGCATTGGGGAGAAGACGATGAGCAAGAAAGATCTCGGCCTGCTGATCCTGATCCTCGTGGTCGGAGCGGTGGTGGCGATCATCAATCCGCGCTTCCTGCTGCCGATCAACCTCGCCAACACCTCGAACCTGATCGGGCTGTTCGGCATCCTGGCGATCGGCCAGGCCTTCGTCATCATCACCGGCGGCATCGAATTGTCGGTCGGCTCGGTGGTTGCGCTGCTCGGCGTCCTGTTCGTCGATTTCATCGCCACGCGCGGCATGGCATGGCCGGTGGCACTGCCGGTGATCCTGGTGCTTGGCGGCATCATCGGGCTGGCACATGGCTGGCTGATCACGCGGCTCAAATTGCAGCCTTTCGTGGTGACGCTGTGCGGCCTGTTGATCTATCGCGGCGTGGCGCGGTTCTACACAGCCGACGGCACGGCGGGCTTTGCCTTCGGGCAGAATTTCCCGGAGCTCGAATTCCTGACCGCCGGACGATCCTATGGCGTGCCGAACAGCTTCATCGCGCTGATCGTCATCGCCATCGTGATGTGGGTGGTGCTGCACCGTTCGGTGTTCGGCCGCTACCTCTATGCCATCGGAAAAAACGAGGAGGCGGCAAAATATTCCGGCATCCGCACCGGCCGCGTCGTCATGGCGGCCTATGTCATCTGCGGTGTGCTGACGGCGCTGTCGGCGATCTATTTCGCCATGTACACGCGCTCGATCTCGCCGGCCAGCCACGGCCAGTTCTACGAACTCTACGCCATTGCCGCAGCTGTGCTCGGCGGCTTCTCGCTGCGCGGCGGCGAAGGCTCGCTGATCGGCGTGATCCTAGGTACGGTTCTGCTGCAGGAACTGCAAAACCTCGTCAACCTGCTCGGCATCCCGTCCTCGCTCAATTTCGCGGTGATGGGCGGCGTGATCTTGATCGGCGTGCTGGTCGACCAGCAATGGGGCGTGTACCGGGAGCGGCGGCTGATGCTGGAGGCAACCCGCAAAGGCGCGGCCGGCGCCGCAGCGGAGTAGTGGCTCCGCCTCTCCCTTCTCCCACAGAGAGAGAAGGTAAGAGGCGACTTAAATCGTGCCCGACCGGTCGGAGAAGGCCATTGCCTTGCGCAGCACTTCGACAAAACGCTCGCCGGCCGCCTCGCGCTGGCCGCTATTGTCGATCGGGGTGACGCCTGGCCCGGACAACGCCACATTGGCGCTGCGCGCCAGCCGCGCCAGCACTTCGCCGCGCGATTCGCGGCCGCGCATCGCCAGTCGTTCGGCCAGGATCTGCGGCGATGCGGTGATCTCGACGACAGCCAGATTGGCATAGCGATCGCGCAGCGCCGGGATGATGGCGCGGGAGACATTGGCGATGGCGACGCGGCCATTGGCCACCGACCGGTCGACTTCAGCCGGGATGCCGTAGCGCAAGCCATGCGCCTCCCACGAGATGGCGAAGGCGCCATCCGCTTCCGCCTCGACGAAGGCCGCATCGGCCAGCGTGTCGTGATCCTCGCTTGCCGTGTCACTCGGCCGGGTGATGACCCGGCGCACGAACTCCAGCCGGGTCTCGTCGGCAAACAGCGACCGGGCATAGCCGATCACCGTGTCCTTGCCGGCGCCGCTCGGCCCGACGACAGCGACGAACACCCCGTCGCGGATCGGAAACGCCGCGGCCGACAATTCACGCTCGATCGACGCCGACACCATCACGCGACCCGACGTCCCTGCCGCCAGACCGTGCGGACAACCGGGACATGATCGTCAAGACGGACGCGAACCAGATCGGCGCGCCGGCCCTGCTCGATGACACCACGGTCGGCAAGGCCGACTGCCTCGGCCGGGTTCTTCGAAACCATCGCCACCGCCTGCGGCAGGGAGATGCCGTCGACAACGTCGCCGAGGAAAAACGCCGACTGGATCAGGCTGAAGGGGATGTAGTCGGACGACAATATGTTGAGCAGGCCTTCGCCGGCGAGTGTCCGGGCCGAAACATTGCCCGAATGCGAGGCGCCGCGCATGACGTTCGGGGCGCCCATCAGCACCCCGAGCCCAGCCGCCTTCGAAGCTTTTGCGGCCTCTTTGGTGGTCGGGAATTCGGCGACGCGGACGCCTTGTTCGATCGCCTCGTCGACATGGCCGGTCGTGGCGTCGTCATGGCTGGCCAGCACGATGCCGCGCTGATGGCAGGCGGCAGCGATGAAGGCGCGGTTCGGCCCCGAATTCGTCGCCGACTCCGCCATCCGCTTCTCGCAGAATTGCTGGAATTCGCGGTCCGTCAGCTTCAGCTTGCGCTGGTAGTAGTAGGCATAGGTTTCCAAATCGACGAACTGACGCTGTCCCGGCGCATGGTCCATCAGCGACGCCAGCTTGATCCTGTCATCGCCGTCAAAATGCGCGAAGGCTGCGAGGCAATCCGGCGCCGAAACCTCGCAGCGCAGATGGATGAAATGGTCGGCCCGCAGCCGGTCCTGCTGGACGCTGTCCTCGATCGCATCGGCCAGCTTGCGCATGTCGGCCGAATTCATGTCGGCGTCGTCGTCCATGCCGACGCGCAAGGCATCGAGCACGGTGGTGATGCCGGCGGTCGCCACCTGCGCGTCGTGGGCGAGAACGGCGGCGATCGGGTTCCAGCGCACCTTCGGCCGCGGCGCGTAGTGACCCTCCAGGTGGTCGGTATGAAGCTCGACCAGCCCGGGAATGATGAAATCGCCGCCCATGTCCTCGCCGTTCCGGCCGGCGCCGGCATCGATCCCGGCGATCAAGCCGTCGCGCAGCACGATCGAGCCTTCGACGATCTCGTCGGCGAGCACGATGCGGGCATTGTTGAGAACGGTCTCGACGGTCATTTCAGGCAGTCCTTGGAGCATTTTTGCAGCCAATTGAATCACCGATTGGGATGAGTTGGCGTCGCACAAAAGCGGTTAAAACAAGTAGCTTTCAGGCAGTTTTTCTCGCCGGGCGGCGCCCGAGCGCATGATGGGAAAGCACCATGAACGGGGCGCCAGGTTCGGTTTCGACAAACAGGGTCAGCGCGTCCACCGGCACCGGCCGTTGCAGGACTCCCGCAAACAGGCTGTCGATTGCTGCGCGAAGACGAGGGCTTTCCTGTGACGAGGCCCGGCCGGACAGCGTCATATGAAAACGGAAGGTCTCGAAGACATAGGGGTAACCCCACTGGCAGAGATTGCGGAATTCAGCCGGCTTCAGCGAGTCAGGGCTGCGCCGTTCGATCTCAGCCTCGCTCAGCGGCGCGCGAAAACGGTCGAAGTCGCGCACGACGTCGTCGGCGACGCGGTTGAGCGCCGGCAGCGGACCTTCCGGCACCAGCGCGAAGAAGCCGTCGATCTGGCTGACGACCATCCGTGGGATCGTCACCACCGGCGTCGTTTCGGCGAAACCGTCCAGTGCCGCGCGAAGCGCGGCTTCCGTTTCGTTCGAAGCCAGCCGGAAGGGCGCCTTCAGCGTCGCATGAAAGCCGTAGCGGCGCGCCGAAGCGGTATGGAAGGCGACTTCCGCCGCCGACAGTTCGCCTACAGCCTCGACCGGCCTCGTGGCAGCTCCGAACGGGTCACGGCCGAGCCAATTGGCGGCGATCCGCGCCAGCGGTTCGTCCTGCCGGGGGGTGAAATAGATAGCGTAGCGCATCGAAAGTCCTCGTCAACTCCCGCTGCCATAGGCGATTTGCATGACGAAATGACGAAGCTGAAGATCGCTCCTGATAACAAACTTGTTCAGGCGGGTCATTAGCCGACGATTTTTTCGGCTTGGGCCAGTTTGCCGACGCGGGCGGGCAGCGCCTCAGGCCTTCATCAGCCATTCGTGCTCGGGCGCGTTGTGGAATTTCCACGTTCGCTTCGGCCCGGCCATGACATTGAGGTAGTAGAGGTCGTAACCATGGCAGGCGGCGCAAGGGTGATAACCCTTGGGCACCAGCACGATATCGCCGTCCTCGATCGCCATCGCCTCGTCGAGCGAACGAGCGCCGTTGCGATCGGCATCGGTGTAGACGCGCTGGAAGGCAAAGCCCTGCGGCGGATTGAGCCGGTGGTAATAGGTCTCCTCGAGATAGGACTCGGCCGGCAGATTGTCCTGGTCATGCTTGTGCGGCGGATAGCTCGACGTGTGGCCGCCCGGCGTGATGACCTCGACCACCAGCAATGAATCGGCCGGCTTGCCTTCCGGCAGGATGTTGGTGACATAGCGCGTGTTGGTGCCCTTGCCGCGAACCTCCTGGCCGAGATCCTTCGGCGCAATGACGCGAACCGGCAGGCCGCCGCCAAGCCCTGGCGCCGAGCAGACCGCGAGTTCGAGACCGGTGTCGGCAGTCACCGACCAGTCAGAGCCCTGCGGCACATAGACCGACCACGGCTTGCCTTCGAAGGGCGACATGCGTTCGCCGAGCAGGCCGAGATCGTTGCCGCCGGCCTTGGCTTTGCCCTTGCCGGTGACGAACACCAGGCAGACTTCACGGTCCGCGGTTTGTCCGGAGACGGTCTCGCCGGGCCGCAATCGATGCAGATCGAAACCGACATAGGTCCAGCCGGCGTTTTGCGGCGTCACATGGGCGACGCGGCCATGGCCCCTATCGGCTTTAACGAGCAGTTTCGACATCCGGGCTCATTCCTTTGGTTCGGTGTCGGCCGAATCCTTGCCGCCGTCGGCCGGCTTGTAGAGATAGAAGAACTGCCAGACGGCATAGCCGGCAAAGCCGAGCGCGATCATGCCCCAGAACGGCGCGCCGGTGGCAAACTCGACCACGGACCAGACCAGGCAGACGGCGACGATGGCAACGCGCCGCCACAGTGGCCGAAAGAACGGATGCTCGGAGTCCTTCATCGGATCAGCCCCCGCATCGGATCACCCCGTCGCCGGGAATAGACTCGCTCAAGCATTGGGGAAGCCCTGCGTTTCAACCGTGTAGCCGGCAGCTGTCATCACCCGCATCAATTCCTTGTAGCCGACTTGCGCCATCGTGAGCGGCGGATTCTTCTTGGGATCCTGCTCGGCCTCGACCACGAACCAGCCTTCATAGCCGTAGTTCGCCAGCCTTTCCACAATGGCACCAAAATCCAGCGAGCCATCGCCCGGCACCGTGAAGGCGCCGAGCGCCACGGCATCGAGGAAGGATTGCTTCTGGCGATCGAGTTTTTCGATCACCTCCATGCGCACGTCCTTCACATGGACATGGTTGATGCGTTGGTGATGGTTGTCGATGGCGCGCAGAACGTCGCCGCCGGCAAAGGCCAGATGCCCGGCGTCGAGCAGCAGTGGAATGCCTTCTCCCGAATGGCGCATGAACGCGTCGAGCTCCGGCTCGGTCTCGACGACCGCCGCCATATGATGGTGGTAGGAGAGCGGCATGCCTTGCTCGGCGCACCATTCGCCGAACTGCGTGAGGCGCCTCGCATAGGCCTTCATCTCGTCGTCCGAAAGCCTCGGCTTGGTGGCGAGCGGCTTTGAGCGGTCACCCTGGATGGAGCGGCCAACCTCGCCATAGACGATGCAGGGCGCGTCCACCGCCTTGAACAGATCGATCATCGGCTGGATGCGATCCTTGTTCCTGGCCATGTCTTCGTCGACCAGCGTACCGGAGAACCAGCCGCCGCAGAGCGTCACGTCGGCCTTCTTCAGGATCGGCAGCATGATTTTCGGATCACTGGGAAAACGGCGGCCCATTTCCATGCCGGTGAAGCCCGCCGAGCGCGACTGCGCCAAGCAGTCCTCCAGCGACACGTCATCGCTGAGTTCCGCAAGATCGTCGTTCCACCATGCAATGGGGGACATGCCCAGTTTGGCTTTCAAGTCGTCACTCCAATGTCAGTTCGTTCAATTTTCATTCGTCGACATCAATCACCAACACTCTGCATCCGCCGCTTTTCTTCATAGGCTTTGCGTGCGGCGTTGACCTGCGGCCGCGAAGAAACTTCCGGCACGGCGACGTCCCACCAATGGCCGCCGACATCGGTCGACACCAGTGGGTCGGTGTCGATGACCAGTACCGTCGTCTTGCTATTGTTTTTCGCTTTTGCCAGCGCCGTTTCCAACCCGGCGATCGACGAAACTTTCTCGGCGATGGCGCCGAGGCTTGCCGCATGCGCGGCGAAGTCGATGTCGGGCATAATCTCGTGGCGGGCGTCCTTCAGCAGATTGTTGAAGTTGGCGCCGCCGGTTGCCATCTGCAGCCGGTTGATGCAGCCGTAGCCCCTGTTGTCGAGCAGCACGATGGTCAGCTTGAGGCCGAGCATGACCGAGGTTGCGATCTCGGAATTGAGCATCAGATAGGAGCCGTCGCCGATCATGACGACGACCTCTTCGTCGGGCTTCGCCATCTTGACGCCGAGCCCGCCAGCGATCTCGTAGCCCATGGTCGAGAAGCCGTATTCGGCGTGGTAGGAGCCGGGCGCGCCCGCCTGCCAGAGCTTGTGCAATTCGCCGGGCAGGCCGCCGGCGGCATGAAGCAATATCACGTCGGAGCCCATGGCGCGTTGCACGGCGCCGATCACCTGCGCGTCCGACGGGTAGGCGGCATTGGTCGAGGCCGTCACCTTGCCGGCTTCGGCCTGCCATTCTTTCTTCCCGCTGGCCGCATTATCGGTCCAGGCAGCCGGCGCCTGCCAGCCGTTCAGCGCCGCGCCGAGCTCGGCCAGCCCTTCCGCCGCATCGGCTACCAGCGGCAACGCCTGGTGCTTGCCCGCGTCGAAAGGCTGGACGTTCAGCCCGATGATGGTCTTGCCGGAATTCTTGAACAGCGCCCACGAGCCGGTGGTGAAATCCTGCAGCCTGGTGCCGACGGCAAGCACGACATCGGCTTCTTCAGCCAGCCGGTTGGCCGCCAAAGTGCCGGTGACGCCGACCGCCGCCATGTTGAGCGGATGATCGTCCGGCAGCGAGGATTTGCCGCCCTGCGTCTCGCAGACCGGGATGCCGGCGCCTTGCGCCAGCTGCGCCAGTTCGCCGGAAGCCTGCGAATAAAGCACGCCGCCGCCGGCAATCACCAAGGGCTTTGTTGCCGCCTTCAGCGCCGCCACGGCGGCCGCCAATTCCCCACGGTCCGGACGCAGCCGGCGCTGATGCCAGACCCGTTCGGCAAAGAAGCTCTCGGGGTAATCAAAGGCCTCGGCCTGCACGTCCTGGCAGAGCGCCAAGGTCACCGGTCCGCATTCGGCCGGATCGGTCAGCACCTGCATCGCACGGTTGAGCGCCGGGATGATCTGCTCGGGCCGGGTGATGCGGTCGAAATAGCGCGACACCGGCCGGAAGCAGTCATTGACCGTCGCCGTTCCGTCGGAGAAATCCTCTGCCTGCTGCAGCACGGGATCGGGGATACGATTGGCGAAGACGTCGCCGGGGAGAAACAGGACGGGCAACCGGTTTACATGCGCAAGTGCCGCCGCCGTCACCATGTTGAGCGCGCCGGGGCCGATCGAACTGGTCGCCGCCATGAACCGGCGGCGGAAATTGGCCTTGGCATAGGCGATCGCCGCATGCGCCATGGCCTGTTCGTTGTGGGCGCGAAAAGTCGGCAATTCGTCGCGCACCTGATAAAGCGCCTCGCCGATGCCGGCGACATTGCCGTGGCCGAAGATCGCCCAGACGCCGCCGAAGATCGGCATTTTCCTGCCGTCGATCTCGGTCATCTGGCAGCCGAGAAAGCGGGTCAGCGCCTGCGCCATCGTCAGGCGGATTGTCTTGGTCATGTTGTTTTCCTTCGCAGTCCTTGTGCCGCGCCTTCTTATGCTGCTTTGCGGCCGCGCGCGGCAAGCCATGCCTTGGTCAGCCCCTCGAAGCGCAACGCCATGTCGGCCACCGCCTCCTCGTCCGACATCTTGCCGGCAAGCCATTGTTCGGCCGCGTTGATGAAGATGGTGCGACCGACGGCGAAGCCCTTGACGATGGGCGCCTTGGCGGTGGCGGCAAAGGCCGCTTCCAGCTCGTCCTGCGGCGCTTCGAGGCCGAGCAGCACAACCCCGCGGCACCACGGATCGTTCTTCAGGATCACCGCTTCGATCTTCGCCCAGGCCCCGGCTGAGGCCTGCGGTTCAAGCTTCCACCAGTCGGGCTTGATATCAAGCGAATAGAGTTCCTCCAGCGCCCGCGGGATCGTCGTGTCGTCGAGCTCGCCGTGCTTGCCGGCGATGATCTCAATGAGAAGCTCCCTGCCTACTTTCCGCGCGGCCCCGAACAGGCTTTTGAGCTTCTGCTGCTGCTCGGCCTTTAGCGCCTCCGGATCGTCGGGGTGGTAGAAGCACAGGCACTTGATGCAATGGTCGACCGGCCACTCGATCAGTTGCGAGCCGATATCCTGCGAGAATTCGAAACGAAGCGGCCGCGATCCGGGCAATTCGACTGGCCGGCCAAGCCAGGCGAAAGGATGGCGGGCGAATTCGAACATCGCCTCGCGGCCGTATTTTTCGTCGAGCAGCATGCCGTAGCCGGCGCGGCCGGCGGCAACCTTTGCCGCCGCCTTGACCGTCAGCACCTTGAAATCATGGATGCGCGACGGGTCGGCGCCCGCCTTCGCGGCGACATCGTCAAGCTGGATGCGGTGATCGCAGGCCAGCGCCATCAGCGAGGGAATGTCGCATCGGCGCGTCGTCGCCCAATGGATATGGTTGATCGCCTCGTCCTTGCGCAGCGCCAGGTGCCTGCTGCCGTTCTTCAGGAAGAACTGCAATTCCTCGAAGGTCGGGTATTCCGGTGCACAGAGCAGCCGCGACACGGCGAAGGCGCCGCAGGCGTTGGCCCAGGTCGCTGCCGTCTCCAGGCTTTCGCCGCCGAGCCAGCCGCGCAAAAAACCCGACATGAAGGCATCGCCGGCGCCGAGCACATTGTAGACCTCGATCGGAAAACCCTTGCCAACGATCCCGTCCTCGAGGTCGTCGCTGATCGGCCCGTCATAGACGATGCAGCCCATGGCGCCGCGCTTCAAGACGATCGTGGCCTTGGACAGCGAGCGGATCGTCTTCAACGCGCTCAGGCAATCATCGGCACCGGAGGCGATCATGATCTCTTCTTCGGTGCCGACGATCAGGTCGCAGTCGGGCAGCACTGTCTTCAGCTGGGCGGAGACCCGGTCGGATTTCACATAGCGCTCGAAGCCTTCGGCATGGCCGGCAAGGCCCCACAGATTAGGGCGGTAGTCGATGTCGAACACCACTTTGCCGCCCGTGGCCTTGATGGCACGGATCGCCTTGCGCTGCGCGGCGTCGCTGTTGGGCCGCGAAAAATGCGTGCCGGTGACGACGATCGCGCGTGCCGAAGCGATGAACGTCTCATCGATGTCGTCTTCCGAAAGCGCCATGTCGGCGCAGTCGGTGCGATAGAAGATCATCGGCGACACGCCCTCGTCCTCGACAGACAGCAGCACCAGCGCGGTCAGCCGGTCCGGATCGGTCCTGAGGCCGTCAACCGAAACCCCTTCGCGCGTCAACTGCTCGCGGATGAAGCGGCCCATCTGCTCGTCGCCGACGCGGGTGAGCAGCGCCGAGCGCAGGCCGAGCCTCGCCGTGCCGACCGAAATGTTGGCCGGACAGCCGCCGACCGACTTGGCAAAGGAGGTGATGTCCTCCAGGCGCGAGCCGATCTGCTGGCCATAAAGATCGACCGAGGCGCGGCCGATGGTGATGACGTCGAGCGGCGCATGTTTCGCGTCCACGGCTTCGCTCATTCGAACCTCCCATCAGCCTTGTTGTCTTGGGTAACACGCGCGAGCGGCAGCGTGGCGCCGGCAATATGAAATAATAATTCCAATCGATAGTCAATATGGAACGCGCGTTCCTTTGCCGAAAAGTAGCCTGTCAGGCCTTGCGCTTCCCGCCGGTGTCGCGCCGCTTTTCGCCGACCGCAACGGTCAGCGCCATGGCCAGCGCCATCGTCGCCGACAGCGAGCGGAAGCCGGCGAAATCGGCCTCGGCGACCTCGAACCAGACTTTGGCGAACTGGGCGAGCGGGGAAAAGGAACTGTCGGTGATCGCTACGATCGGAACGCCTTGCTCCGAGATGACGCGCGCCTCCTCGATGGCCGCCGGGGCATAGGGCGAGAAACTGATGGCGATGACGGCATCCCTGGGCGAAGCAAAGCTGATCATCTCGGCGTTGAGGCCGGCGGCTGATTCGATCAGCTGGTTGCGGATCTTGAGCTTGCCCAGCGCATAGGCGATGTAGGAGGCGACCGGATAGGAGCGGCGCTTGGCCAGCACATAAATCGTCTCCGCCTTCGCCAGCAAGGCGATGGCAGCTTCGAAATGGTCTTCGTTCAACCTGCCTGAAATATCGTTGAGCGAGGTACTCGCCGCGGCGACGAAGCCGTCGAAAATCGCCCGGTGACCGGCGCCTTCCTCGGCCTTGGCGCGCAATGCCGCGAGCCTTTCATCATAGGACGAATTGCGCTCGCGCAGGCGCTCGCGAAACACCAGCTGCAGGCTGGTGAAGCCGTCGAAGCCGAGCTGCTGGGCGAAGCGGATCAAGGTCGAAGGCTGGACGCCGGCGGAGGCGGCGATGCTGGCGGCGGTGCCGAAGGCAATATCGTCGGGATTGTCGAGCGCATAGGCGGCGATCTGCGCGATGCGCTTGGGCAGGCTCTGGCGCCGTTCCAGGATCGTCGTACGCAGCGTCTCGAAATCGCGGGGCACCCGTTCGTCCATCGTCGCTCCGCCCAGGTCCATCAGTCGATGCCGTGTGATGCCCCATCATAGCGAGCCTGTGCAAGAAGGCCATAAAAAATGAGCCATGCGTTCCATTTCTGAAAAAAATGGACTAATTCATCCACGCAACCTTTCTGGCAGTGGAGACAAGGAAATGGTCGGAGTCGGTCTTATCGGCACGGGGTTCATGGGCAAGTGCCACGCCATCGCGTGGAACGCGGTCGGCGCCGTCTTTCCCGACGTGGCCAAGCCAAGGCTGGTCCATCTCGGCGAGGTCGATGACGACCTTGCCAAGCGCCGGGCGACCGAGTTCGGCTTCGCCAAGGGCTCCGGCGACTGGCGCGCCGTCGTCGATGACCCGGACGTCGATATCGTCTCGCTGACCACGCCGAACCAGTTCCACCCGGAGATGGCCATCGCCATCCTCGAAGCCGGCAAGCATCTGTGGTGCGAAAAACCGATGGCGCCGAGTTTTGCCGAGGCGCAAGCCATGGCGGCGGCGACCAAAAAATCCGGCAAGGTGGCCGCGCTCGGCTACAACTACATCCAGAATCCGGCGATCCGCCATATCGGTGCGCTGCTCGACGAGAAGATCATCGGTGAAATCAATCATCTGCGCATCGAGATGGACGAGGATTTCATGGCCGACCCGGAGGCGCTGTTCTTCTGGAAGCACGAGGCGGCGTCCGGTTACGGCGCGCTCGACGATTTCGCCGTGCATCCGCTGTCGCTGGTCTCGGTGCTGTTCGGCCGCGTCGCCCGCGTCATGTGCGACATGGCAAAGCCCTATGCCGATCGCCGCGTCGCATCAGGCGGGCGTCGCGCGGTCGAGACCTACGACATCGCCAGCGTGCTGATGCATCTCGAAAACGGCATTGCCGGCACACTGCTGGTCAACCGTTCGGCTTGGGGCCGCAAGGGCCGGATCGCCATTCAGATCTTCGGCTCGAAGGGCTCGATCCTGTACGACCAGGAGCGGATGAACGAGTTCCAGCTTTACCTGACAACCGACCGCCCGACCGAGCAAGGCTATCGCACCATCCTGGTGGCGCCGCACCACAAGCCCTACGACGCCTTCCTGCCGGCGCCCGGCCACGGCCTCGGTTTCAACGACCTCAAGATCATCGAATGCCGCGAGCTTTTGACGCGGCTGGCCGGCAAGCCGGCGCGGATCATCGATTTCGACGAAGGCCTTGAGATCGAGCGCACGGTGCATGCCATGGCGCGCTCGTTCGAGGAACAGCGCTGGATCGCGGTGCGCTAGCGACCCGCAATCCGAGCCTCGACGCCACCCATGCCAGAGCAAGGGAGAGCTTGTGTTGGAGAGGGCCAATTGTCGATATTGACGCAGCCCCTCATTGCCCATGAGGGGCGGCGCCGGCCTTTCAAAGCCAAGCAGCACGGTAGCAACCGCCCGCAAAATTCCGTGCCAACCGCTTCAGGCGGCTCCCGGACGGCTGGCGATCAGGGCGCGTCGCGCTGACCGGCGCCGCTCGACGGCGTCGGCAAGGCCGTGCAGCACCGTCTCGGTGGTTGTCCAGTCGATGCAGCCGTCGGTGATGCTCTGGCCATAGACGAGCGGCTTGCCAGGCATGACCTCCTGCCGGCCGGCGACGAGGTTGCTCTCGATCATGACGCCGATGATGCGTTCGTCGCCTGCCGCGACCTGGCCGGCGACGTCGGCCGCCACCATCGGCTGGTTCTCCGGCTTCTTGTTGCTGTTGGCGTGGCTGACGTCGATCATCAGCCGTGGTCCTACGCCGATCCGGCCGAGTTCCGCGCAGGCGGCAGCTATGCTCGTCGCGTCATAGTTCGGCACAATGCCGCCGCGCAGGATGACGTGGCAGTCCTCGTTGCCGGTGGTCGTCGCGATGGCGCTGCGCCCGCCCTTCGTCACGGCCATGAAATGGTGCGGCTGGGCGGCGGACTTCACCGCCTCGGCGGCGATCCGCAAATTGCCGTCGGTGCCGTTCTTGAAGCCGACCGGGCAGGACAGGCCGGATGCGAGTTCGCGATGGATCTGGCTCTCTGTCGTGCGCGCGCCGATCGCGCCCCAGGCGACGAGGTCGGCAATGTATTGCGGGGTGGCCATGTCGAGGAATTCGGTCGCCGCCGGAAGGCCAAGATTGTTGACCGCAGAGAGCACGTTGCGGGCCATCCGCAGGCCCTTGTCGATGTCGAAGCTGCCGTCCAGGTCGGGATCGTTGATCAGGCCCTTCCAGCCAACCGTCGTGCGCGGCTTCTCGAAATACACGCGCATCACGATTTCCAGCCGGTCCGACAGGCTCTCGCGCAGCGCCGCCAGCCGGCTGGCATAGTCGACGGCAGCGACCGGGTCGTGGATCGAACAGGGGCCGACGACGACGACCAGCCGATCGTCGGCGCCGGTCAGCACGGCGTGGATAGCGTTGCGTGACGCGGCAACGGTGCGCGTCGCCGTCAGCGTGCGCGGTATCTCCCGCATCACGTCGTCCGGCGTACTCAGCTCTCGGATTTCCTTGACCCGAAGATCATCTGTGGTGGTCAACACGGCTTTCTGCTCCTGGTTGGGAGACCTGCCGGCTGAAACAAAAAAAGCCGCCAGGTCTGGCGGCTGTTCGGATGTTGTTGCTGCAATCTTCAGATCGAGCGCAATCCTCCCGCCGCCAGCGAGCTGCCGTAGCTAAAGTACCAGAACGAGGCGGTCAGGTGGATCATGCCAGCCCTATAGCCGAAGCCAAGGTGCTTGTCACGCGTCCAGGCGAGATTGGGGAACAGGTCTTCTCCGTCCTGAAGCGCACCCCCTCCTTGCTTCGGGTCGCCTAAGGCCCAACACACTGCGCCAAGCGGTTCATGCCCAGGGATTGAAGAGTTCGATTTCAAAGCCTTCGAAATCGTTGGTATTGCGCGTTGCCAAGGTGAGCTCCTGCGCGATCGCGGTGGCTGCAATCAGGCCGTCCATCGACGACAGACCGCGACCGCGACGCTTCGCAAGGCCAATCAGGTCTCCCCAGGCCAGGGCAACCGGTTCGTCCACAGGAAGAACCCTCTGTTCGAAACGCTGCGGCAGGTCTTGAGCGAGCCATTGGGCCAATGCCTCGCGTTTCCGGCCCTCATCCATGAGGGCGACGCCGCGTCGGATCTCGGCGATCGACACGACGCTGATGAATGAGCGGTCCTCATCAAGTCCGTCCAGCCAGTCCAGAACGCGTGCGTTCGGCGCCGGCCTTGTCACCTCGGACAGGACATTCGTATCGAGCAGTAGCCTCACAGCGGCAGATCACGCGGTTCGTCGCGCTGACGCTCAAGGTTGAGATCGGTGCCGCGCAGCGGCGACTCCAGCAGGAACTCCGCAAGCGTACCCTTGCGTACGGTCTTTCGCTGCCATTCCTCGACCGAGACCACAACCACGCTTGGTTTGCCGTTTCTGGTGATCGTCTGCGGCGAAGACTGCGCACGCTCGATAACCTCCGAGAGCCGGGCTTTTGCCCCAGCGACTGTCCAGTTGCTATCCTCTTTGGGCTCAGACAGCATTTCGACCTCCGTGACCATTCTGACCATCTTGACTATATAGAAATGGCGATACGGCGGCAACAGGGAAGGAGAGCGGTTTCAGACCCCGGGTGCCTTGGTGAGTTTGGTCGAACCAATCATTCCGGCGAAGACCCTGCAATGGTTTGGTCGTAGTCGACCAGCGAGCCGGTCATGACGCCGGACTGCGGGCTGATCATATAGCTGATCAGCCGGGCAAGCTGCGCCGGCTTCACCAACTGGCCCATCGGCTGCGCTGCCTCGGCCTTTTCCAGCCAGTCGTCCGGCGCGTCGTGCCATTTCTTCTGCACGATCGCCTCGCCCTCGGTATCCATCCAGCCGGGCAGCACGGCGTTGCAGCGGATGCGATTGCTGCGATAGGCATTGGCGACATTCTTGGTCAGCGTCGCCAGTGCGCCCTTGCTCGACGAATAGGGCGCCAGGAACGACTGGCCGCAATGCGCCGACATCGACAGCACGTTGACGATCGAGCCAGGCGCCTTGCTGTCGAGCAGATGCGCCACCACGCCCTGCATCAGGAAGAAGGGGCCGCGCACATTGGTCTGAAAAATCTGGTCAAAAAGATCCTCGGAGGTCTCGACCAGTGAGCCGCGGGCCGAGGTGGCGGCGGCGTTGACCAGCGCATTGACGGTGCCGAAATGAGCGATCGCCGTTTCGACGACCCGCTTGCAATCGGCCACCACCGAGACGTCGGCGCTGATGAAGATGGCCTCGACGCCGTCTTTCGCAAGTGCGGCGACCGCCTTGTCGCCCTTCTCCCTGGATCGGCCGACCAGCGCCAGGGCGCGGCAGCCCTCGTCGGCCAGCACCTCGGCGACGGCGAAGCCGATGCCTTGCGCGCCGCCGGTGACGATGGCGCGTGTTTGTGAATTGCGACCGGCGGAACCGTTCATCGCCTTGCTCCTGTGGTTGATGGTCAGACTGTCTTGTCGAGGCGGACGGTCTTGCCTTCCCTCGCCGATTTCAGCGCCGCGTCCGCCAGCCGCAGCGCGACCAGCCCGTCCGCACCGCTTGGCGCCGCCTTGTTGCCTGACGTCGCCGCCGCGATGAAGGCGGCGATCTCGTTGGCATAGGCGTCGAGGTAGCGGGTCATGAAGAAGTCGTGCAGCGGCGGGCGCGTATAGCCCTTTTCATTGGCCAGTTCGATCGACACCGGCCGCTGGTTCTCGGCCGCCACCATGCCTTTCGAGCCATGCACCTCGATGCGCTGGTCGTAGCCATAAGTGGCGCGTCGCGAATTGGAGATGATGCACTGCTTGCCGGAGGCGGTTTCGAGGATGACGCTGACGCTGTCGAAGTCGCCGGCCTCGCCGATCTTCTTGTCGACCAGCACCGAGGCATGGGCGCTGACCGCCACCGGCTCCTCGCCGAGCAGGAAGCGCGCCATATCGAAATCATGAATGGTCATGTCGCGGAAGATGCCGCCCGAGCGGCCGATATAGTCGAGCGGCGGCGGGCCGGGATCGCGCGAGGTGATGGTCACCATCTCGACCGTGCCGATGGCGCCGTCGTCGATCGCCTTGCGCACGGCGGCGAAATGCGGGTCGAAGCGGCGGTTGAAGCCGACCATCAAAGTGGCGCCGGCCTTGTCGACCACGGCCAGGCATTCTTCCACTCGGCCGGCGTCAAGGTCGATCGGCTTCTCGCAGAAGATCGCCTTGCCGGCCTTGGCGAACCGCTCGATCAGGTCGGCATGGGTGTCGGTCGGCGTGCAGATGATGACCGCATCGATATCCCCGGCTTTTTCGATGGCCTCGATGCTGCGCACTTCCGCGCCATAGGCCGACGCCAGATCGGTCGCCGCCTTCTCGAATGCATCGGCAACTGCGACCAGCCTGGCCTGTGGATTGGAACCCACGGCGCGGGCGTGGACCTTGCCGATGCGGCCGGCGCCGAGAAGAGCGAAGCGGAGAGACATGGAAATTTCCTTTGGGATGGTTCGAAATGGAAGTGCGTCTTTACTGCACCGTTCAGGGCAAGGCGCAGTAGATTTTCTTATTGCAGCTGATCGGCGAGGGGCCGATGACCCGCCGCGCATCCGCCTTAAGCCGCAAGTTCCGCCTCCCCGGTCTTGGAGCCGGTAATGTAGGAGACGATGTCGTTGCCGTCGGTGTCCTGCTTGCGCAGATTGGCGACGATGCGGCCGCGCCGGAAGACAACGATGCGGTCGCAAAGGTCGAACACCTGTCGCATGTTGTGGCTGATCAGGATCAGCGGCTCGCCATTGGCCTTCAGCGTGCGGATGATGTTTTCGACCTGCATCGTCTCCTGCACACCAAGCGCTGCCGTCGGCTCATCCATGATGATGAGCTTGGACGCGAAAGTCGCGGTTCTGGCGATTGCCACGCACTGGCGCTGGCCGCCCGACATGTGGCGGATGGTGTTGGACAGATTGGGAATCTTCACCGCCGTGCGGATCAACGCTGCCTCGGTCGCCTTGCGCATGAACTTGCGATCGAGGATCGAGAAAGGCCCGAGATTGAACAGCACCTTTTCGCGGCCGAGAAACAGGTTCGACGGCACGTCGAGATCGTCGGCAAGCGCCAGGTTCTGGAACACGGTCTCGATTCCCGCCTCGCGCGCCGCGATCGGTCCGGCGAAGTTGACTTCCTTGCCGTCGAACCAGATCTTGCCGCTGGTGCGCTGCTCGACGGCGGTGATCTGGCGCACGAAGGTCGATTTGCCGGCGCCGTTGTCACCCATGATGGCGACATGCTCGCCCTTGCGCAGTTCGAAATTCGCGCCTTCGAGCGCATGCACGCCGCCATAGTATTTGGTCAGGTTTTCGGTCTTCAGGACGATGTCTGACATGGTCAAGCCCTCATTGCCCGCAGGCGCTGGCGCCACTGATCGAGAACGACTGCGCCGATGATGATCACGCCCTTGACCATCTCCTGGTAATAGGCGTCGAGGCGCAGGAAGGTGAAGCCGGAGATGATGACACCGAAGATCAGCGCCCCGATCACCGTGCCGATGATCGAGCCGCGGCCGCCCGACAGCGAGACGCCGCCGATGACCGCCATGGCGATCGCGTCCAGTTCGTACATCACGCCCATGCCGGCCTGAGCAGTGAGGTTCTTGGAGCTCAGCACCACGGCGGCCAGCGCGGCGAGGATACCGGCAATGACGAAGACGAGGATCTTGTGGTTCTTGACATTTATGCCGGACATGCGCGCGGCGTCCTCGTTGGAGCCGATGGCATAACAGTGCTTGCCGTATCTGGTGTATGACAGGATCAGCTGGAACAAAATCGCCAGCGATATGAAGATGATGACCGGCATCAGCCCCTTGCCGATGGCGGCGAAACTCTCGGTGGGAAACGAGATCGGCTGCCCCTTGGACCACCATTTGGCGACGCCGCGCGCGGTGACCATCATGCCGAGCGTGGCGATGAACGGCGGAATGCGGGTGTAGGCGACCAGCGTGCCGTTGATCAGGCCCGCCAGCAGGCCGCAGCCGATCGCGACAAGCACCGGCACGATCACCGGCAGGTCGGTCCAGCCCTGCTCGATGAACATCGCCTTGGGGTTCGGGTTGCCGTTGACCGTCGCCACCTGGGCGAAGCTCATGGCGATCATCGCCGTGGCGCCGACGATCGAACCAGAGGAGAGGTCGATGCCGCCGGAAATGATCACCTGCGTCACGCCGATGGCGATGATGCCGACGATCGACACCTGCAGGATGATGATCTGCAGGCGCGCCTCGTTGAAGATCGTATCGACGTTGGCGCGGGTGTTGAACAGGAAGCTGTCGCCAAGAAAGACGCGGCCTATCAGCTCGAAGGCGCCGACCAGGATGATGAGCGCCAGGAAAACGTTGAATTCGGCAGGCCATGTCCGCTTTTTCGCATCATAGCTCAGTCCGCCGACGCCATGGGTTGTCTGTGTCAACTCTTGCTTCCTCCATCAGCCGTTAGTCGCCCTCCCGCGGCCTGTTTCGGCGACGAGGGGAAAGAGGAGCGGCGTTTTTTGTTTTTCCAACATCGGATTCTCAAAACGGTCCGATGCTCTGCCGCCGCTCCCTATCGAAAAACGGTCCTCTGCCTCAGTTCTTCTGCAGGAACTTGTCGATGTTTGCCGGCGTGACCAGCTGGAAGGGGATATAGACCTTCTGCTCGACCGCCTCGCCCTTGGAAAGCTTGAGCGCCGCGTCCAGCGCCCCGGCGCCTTGGCCGGCCGCGTCCTGGAACACGGTGACGTCGAGATCGCCCGCCTGCATCGCGGCAAGCGCGTCCTGGGTGGCGTCCACGCCGCCGACGACAACCGACTTCATGTCGATGTTGGCAGCTTTCATGGCCTGGATGGCGCCGATGGCGCTCTCGTCATTGTTGGCGATCACGCCATCGAACGGCGCGCCGGTCGACAGCCAGTTGGTCATCAGGTTCTGTGCTTCCTCGCGTTTCCAGTTCGACGTCTGCTTGTCGATGATCTTGATGAAGCTGCATTCGGGAGTGGCGATCACATCGTCAATGTCCTTGGTGCGCTGCACCGCGGCCTGGTTCGACAGTTCGCCCATGATCACATAGACATTGGCCTCGGTCTTGCCGGCTTCCTTGAACAGCCGGCAGACTTCCTGGGTCTCGAGAGTGCCTGACTCAACCTCGTTCGAGGCAACGAAAGCCTGGTTGTCCGGCAGCGTGTCGACATTGACCGGCTCGCGGTTGACATAGACCAGCGGAACGTTGGCCGCAGCGGCGGCATCCGACATTGCCTGGGTGGCCGAGGTGTCGACTGGATTGACGACAATCGCGTCGACGCCCGAGGCGACGAAGTTCTTGATCTGGTCGAGTTGCTTGGCGACGTCGTTCTGCGCGTCCTCGACCTGCAGTTCGACGCCTTCCATGCCTTTGGCCTGCTCGATCATGCCGTTGCGCAGCACGGTGAGAAAATTGTCGTCGAACAGCGCCATCGACACACCGATTTTGGCAGCGAGGGCGGACGAGCTCATCAGCGCCAGGAATGCGGCGCCCAACAGCAGCTTTTTCATTCTATTTCTCCTCCACAGAATTGGTGTCCGGCTGCACCGATCTACCCGGAATCCCCGATCTCCCAGGGAATCTCTCCCGATTGCTTCTCCGTTTCCGGTGGCGATTTCCGCGTTGGCTGGGGAGGCCAAGCCCTCCGTTGAAACGCATGTCCGGAACGAAAGAACCAAAATACCTAGTGGGTGAAATATTTATTCCATTCTTCGGGCGGGCGTCAAGGAGAATCCGAAAGCGGCTGCCGGATTTTTCGGACAACGCGGCTGAGGGCCGGCAAACCTTCTGCAAGAATCCATCAGGCTGATGGTTCACATCACTGCCGACGCCCCGATCTAAACCGGATGTCTTGGCTGAGCCCAGATGTTCTACCCGAGCCTAGATGTTTTCCGGCAGATAGATGTCGAAGGGCAGGAAGGTCTGGCCCGGCGCATTGGCGGCGCCTGCCTCGATGGCATGCACCATCAGCCCGACAAGTTCGCGGCATAGTGCTGCCAGCGGCGTCGAAATCACCATGGTCAGGATGTTGTCGGCGAGCGCCGCGCGCGATTCGGCGTTGATCTCGTTGCAGACGACCACTGGCATGTTTGCCGGCCTGGCCGCCCGTAGCGCGGAAACCGCGCCTTCCATGCCGCCGCCAGCGACATAGCAGCCGGCCAGATCCGGGTACCGCGCCAGAAGATCGATCATTGCATCATGGGTCACCTGGTTGGCTTCCAGGTTGACCAGCGTCTCCATCACGGTGAATTCCGGCGCATGCTCGCGGAAAAACGATCTGAAGCCGATCTCGCGCAGCTCATGGCCATGGAAGCGATGGCTGCCGACGAAAAGGGCGACCTTGCCGGGCTTCCTCGCAGCTCTGGCGATCATCCAGGCCGCGGTACGACCGACCTTGCGGTTGTCGAGGCCGACATAGCCCTCGCGGATGCCGGCTGCAAAGTCGGATAGCAGGGAGAAGACGGGTTGCCCCCTCGCCTTCAGGGTCTCGACGGCCGCCGTCAGCGTTGGATGGTCCGGACCGACAAGGGCGACTGCCCTGGATTTCGCCGCCAGCTTGCGCATCTGCGCGGCGATCTCATCCGGGGCCAGCGAACTGGCGAAATCGATGGTTGCGACGCCGCGGAAGCGCTGCGACTGCGAAACAGCCAGTTCGATCTCCCGGGCGAAATCGCTGTAGAAAACATCATTGCCCCTCAGCAGCAGAAAGCCGAGCCGGTATTCCGGCAGTTCCTGGCGCATCCGCTGCTTGATCAGCCCGGCGGCGTGGTAGCCGATGCTGGTGGCGGCCTCATAGACGCGGCGCGCGGTTTCCTCGCGCACCGGCAGGCGATTGTTCAGCACCCGATCGACAGTGGCGACGCTGACCCCCGAAATACGCGCCAGATCGGTGATGGTCGGCCGTTTTGCCATACGCTTCCTGCCTGATTGCCTGGCATAGCTATACATCATTCTGATGGGAAATGATAGAAACTATCTTCATGATGTTGAGCCTATCACAGCTTGGCGTTATTATAGGGGATAAGCACCTGTGGCAGAGGCACCCGTTTCGACGGATGCCGACGGAGGCAGCCTCAATGGAAGCGACACTATCCGCAATGCCGTCCCGGCGAGACTACAGCCTGCTCGGCCGCGACGCGAAACGCGCCGTCGAGACCGGGCTGGCGGCGGCCGAATGGTATCATACCGACGTGCCCCGCAAGCAGATGAAGGAGCTGATGCAGCGCTCCGATGGGCCGGCGATCCGCGACACCATCATCTGGCTCTCCGCCCTGGTCCTGAGCGGCGCCGGCGGCGCCTGGTTCTGGGGCACATGGTGGTGCGTGCCGTTCTTCTTCGTCTATGGCGTGCTCTACGGCTCTTCCACCGATTCACGCTGGCACGAATGCGGCCACGGCACCGCCTTCAGGACGCAGTGGATGAATGATGCGGTCTATCAGATCGCCTGCTTCATGATCATGCGCAACCCGGTGACCTGGCGCTGGAGCCATACGCGGCATCACACTGACACGATCATCGTCGGCCGCGATCCGGAGATCGCGGTGATGCGCCCGCCGGACCTGTTGCGCGTCGTGCTCAATTTCTTCGGCATTGTCGATGCCTGGCATGCCATGAGCGACATGGTGCGCAGTGCGGCCGGCATCATCAGCCCGGCGGAAAAGACCTTCATTCCCGAGCAGGAGCAGCCAAAGGCGATCCGCATTGCCCGCATCTGGACCGCGATCTATGCGGCGACAATCGCGCTGGCACTTTATAGCGGCTCGTTCCTGCCCTTGATGCTGGTCGGTCTGCCCAGGCTTTACGGCGCCTGGCATCACGTCATGACCGGCCTGCTGCAGCATGGCGGCCTCGCCGAAAATGTCATCGACCACCGCCTCAACAGCCGCACGGTCCACATGAACCCGATCAGCCGCTTCATCTACTGGAACATGAACTACCATGTCGAGCACCACATGTTCCCGATGGTGCCCTATCACGCGCTGCCGAGGCTGCATGAGCTGATCAAGCACGACCTGCCGGCGCCGACGCCATCGATCCTGGCCGGCTATCGCGAGATGGTGCCTGCCTTCCTGCGCCAGCTGCGCAATGAAGACTATTTTCTCAAGCGCGAACTGCCGTCGACTGCCAAACCTTATCGCGAGGAATTCCATAACGACAACGACGCTGTCGCGGCAGCAGCCGAATGATATGCGCGCCTGTGCCGGGGCACATTGACCAAGCAAAATTATGCCGGGAGGACCAATGAGCGACTGGGTCGAGGCCTGTGGTGCCGATGACATCGACGAAGAGGACGTGATGCGGTTCGACCATGGCGGCCGCACCTTCGCCATCTATCGCAGTCCCGACGACGAATATTTCGCGACGGACGGCCTTTGCACGCATGAGAAGGTGCATCTGGCCGACGGGTTGGTGATGGACGACATCATCGAATGCCCGAAGCACAATGGCCGCTTCAACTACAAGACCGGTGCAGCCAGGGGCGCGCCGGTCTGCGTCAATCTCAGGACCTATCCGGTCAAACTCGACGCCGGCAAAATCCTCATTCAGATCGGGTGACGGTGATGGCGAAAGGAGTGCTCATCATCGGCGCCGGCGAATGCGGCGGGCGGGCTGCCCTGGCGCTGCGCGATCTCGGCTATGATGGCCCGGTGACGCTGGTCGGCGACGAGCCGCATCTGCCCTATGAGCGGCCGCCGCTGTCGAAGGACGCGATGGCCGGCGATGCGCCGGTGATCAAGGCGATCGCCAGCGACAAAATCCTGGCTGAGAGATCGATAAGGCACATCCATTCGGTTCAGGCGGTGGCGATCGACCGCGCTGCGCATGGCGTGCGCCTGTCGGACGGCTCGGCGCTGCCATACGACAAATTGCTGCTGGCGACCGGTTCCCTGCCGCGCAGACTGCCAATGCCGGGCCTCGGGCCGCGTTGTGTCTATCTTCGGACCTTCAACGACGCGCTGGCCATTCGCGCCCATCTCAGCCCCGGCAACCGCATCGCCATCGTTGGCGGCGGCTTTATCGGTCTTGAGCTCGCCGCCGCGGCACGCAGACTGGGCGCAGTTGTCACCGTCATCGAGGCGCAGCCGCGCATCCTGATGCGCGGCGTGCCGGCCGAGATCGCCAAGATCGTCCACGAGGCGCATGAAGCCGAAGGCGTCAAAATCCTGTGCGGCGACGCAATCGCCGCGATTGCCGATGACGGCGCCGAGGTGAGCATCGCGCTTGCCGACGGGCAGGACATCGTCGCCGACCTGGCGGTGATCGGCATCGGCGCTGTGCCGGTGACCGGACTTGCCGCAGAAGCGGGCCTGACGATCGACAACGGCATAGCCGTCGATGCCGAGCTTCGCAGCAGCGATCCGGATATCTTTGCCGCCGGCGATTGCTGCTCGTTTCCGCTTGCCGTCTATGGCGGCCGGCGCGTGCGGCTGGAGGCCTGGCGCAACGCGCAGGAGCAGGGCGCGCTTGCGGCCAGCAACATGCTTGGCGCCGGTGAGGCCCACTCGGCTGTGCCATGGTTCTGGTCGGATCAGTACGGCCTGACCTTGCAGATATCTGGGCTGTCGGACGAGGGCAGCAAGGTCGTGCGCCGCGACCTCGACGACGGCGCCTTCATCCTGTTTTACCTGGCGCAAGACGGCAGGCTGGTCGCGGCGAGCGGAATCGGTCCGGGCAATTCTGTCGCCCGCGACATCAGGCTGGCCGAGATGCTGATCGCAAAAAGGGCAAAGCCGGCGCCTGAGGCGCTCGGTTCGCAAACGATCAAGCTGAAGTCGCTGCTGGCGGCGTGATCTGAGGGCGCGGCTGTCGTGGTGATCCAGTGACGGCAGTGCTTTCAACCTGTCAGCTATCGCCTTCGTAAAAAATGGCCTCGATGTCGCGAGCGCCATGCAAAGTTCGCTCGATGCGTATGGCAGCGCCTTCGACAGTGTAGAAAATCACATAACGCTGGAAGGCGACGGCGCGCAGACCGGACCACAGGGCAGGGCGGGGAACGCCGCCGTGCGGTGCGTCGACAATCCGGCTACAACGCGCTCTGAGAGCCGTTACAAAGCGCATCGCGGCTGCGGGGTTTTCAGCGTGAATATAGTCGCCAATGTCCTCAATGTCCTGCGCGGCGGCAGGGGCGAATAGGACCGCCATTTATTTGCGGGTTCCGTCGCCGTACTTGGCTTCCAACCTGTCAAAAATCTCGTCGGCTGGAATGCCGGGGCCGCTCTCAACACCGGCCCGGATATCATCACGAAGTGCGGCAAGCTTGGCTTTCCGCTGCGCCTCGCGTTCCTCGAGCAGGCGTAAGCTATCGCGCAGAACTTCGCTGGCGCTGGCATAGCGGCCGCTCCCCACCAGTTCGCGCACCAGCGTCTCATAGCGAGCGCCAATATTGTAGCTTGAAGGCATAGGTCAGACCCTTTCGTTATCGGATTATATCAATTTTTGATAACCCCCCACGCGAAATCTGCTGGGTCGCCATGGATGCCATAGCCGGGCTCTCGGCGACGGATTTCAAGGCAATGAATCACAGCGGTGGGGCAGCGGAGCGAGTTCGGAAAGGCTCTCCTTGGCTCGTGGCGCATTAAAACAGCGCGTTGAGCTCCGGCAGTTTGTCGTTGACCAGCCAGCCATAGTAATTTTCCTCGGGCAGCTTCTCCGGTTCGCCCGCGGCGCGGCGCCTGTCGTTTTCGGCCTTCAGCGCATGTGCACGCTGCTCAGGATTGCCGACATTGTAGAGCGTCGATGTGATGCCGGGATTGCCCGATATGTCGAAGCCGGCAATGCTCTGATAGGCATCGATCGATTTCCGGATCGTCGCCGCGACATAGTCCAAGGTCAGGTCCGGATCCATGATGGTCTTGTAGACCGCGTTCGGATCGCCGACGTCGAGCTTCGGCAGGCCGGAAACCTGGTGCACGAGATCGCTCATCTGCAAGGCGGTCAGCGGATTGAGCTGGCCCAGGCCAAAGGTCTGGCCGGCATAATAGGGCTGGAAGAAAGTCGCGCCGAAGCGGTCGTCGGGGAAGCTCTCACCGCCGACAGTCTTGCCGCGAAAGGAAAGGTTCCACACCTGCTCGCGGCATTCCCAGAGCTCGTAACTATCCGATTTGCCGACGCATTCCTGGAATTGCGGCCGTTGCACGAAATCGGTGATGTCCTCGCCTTCATAGGCGAAAGACAGCTTGCTCGACAGATAGGAGATCGCCTTGACGTAGTAGGTCTGCAGCCGGTCGTAGGCGTCGACATTGTAGGTGTGCTCGCCGACGATGGCGCCGACGATATGCATAGGATCGATGCCATAGGTCGCTGCTGCCTGCTCGATCTTGCCGCGAAGACCGGCGTCGTGCTGCAGCAGCGCATAGACCTTGCGGTATTTCGACTGGAAGGTGGTGTTGGTGGCCTGGGTGCGCCGGCTT
Organism: Mesorhizobium sp. WSM4844; assembly: GCF_055811775.1. Classification (NCBI taxonomy): domain Bacteria; kingdom Pseudomonadati; phylum Pseudomonadota; class Alphaproteobacteria; order Hyphomicrobiales; family Phyllobacteriaceae; genus Mesorhizobium; species Mesorhizobium sp. WSM4844. The sequence goes on from NZ_JBVVQB010000005.1 coordinate 121,269, forward strand.
GAGGCGCCCGGTATGTTGGGCTGCTCGACATGACTGTTGCCCGGCGGCACCATCGTCGCCGCTTCGGCGGCGGCGAACATGGCTGTCGCCAGCGTCAGCCCGAGAGTGACGAGGATCGTTTTTTTCATGCGCCGCCGCCTGCAACAACGCATGACCCTCGGAACCGATTCTCGGGGGTCATGCGCAGAACCAACTGTACAGCGTCCTTTGCGCATCCAAAAGCTGCGCGGCGCTGGTGTTGCCGGCAAACTAGGTAAAGCTGCAACGGGAGTCGAGAGCCCCGTCGCCCGGCAAGACAAAAGCTGGCCAGATGCTTCCATTTGGCCACACGTGCCGGCTCCGCCGGTCCGACTCTTGCGGATGGATCGCCTGCTACAGGATGAATCGCGACAGATCCGTGTTTCTCGACAGATCGCCGACATGCTTCTCCACATAGGCGGCGTCGACTGTCACCGACGTGCCGTGGCGGTCCGGCGCGTCATATGAGATCTCGTCCAGCACCCGCTCCATCACCGTCTGCAGTCGCCTGGCGCCGATGTTCTCGACGCTGGCGTTGAGATCGACGGCGATGCCGGCCAGTGAATCGATGGCGTCGTCGGTGAAGACGAGATCGACGCCCTCGGTCTTCATCAGCGCGATGTACTGCTTGATCAGGCTGGCCTCGGTCTCGGTCAGGATGCGGACGAAATCGTCCTTCTCCAGCGCACGCAGCTCGACGCGGATCGGCAGACGGCCCTGCAGTTCGGGCAGCAGATCGGATGGCTTGGCAACGTGGAACGCGCCCGATGCGATGAACAGGATGTGATCCGTCTTCACCGGTCCGTATTTGGTCGCGACCGTGGTGCCTTCGACAAGCGGCAGCAGGTCGCGCTGCACGCCTTCGCGGGAAACACCGGCGCCCATGCCGCCTTCGCGCGAGGCGATCTTGTCGATCTCATCGAGGAAGACGATGCCGTCGTTTTCGGTCGATTCGAGCGCCCTGCGCACCACCTCGTCCTGGTCGAGCAGCTTGTCGGACTCGTCGCCGACCAGCACCGCGTAGGATTCCTTCACCGTCGTCTTGCGGGTCTTGGTCTTCTGACCGCCCATCGCTTTCGACAGCATGTCGTTGATGTTCAGCACGCCGATATTGGCGCCCGGCATGCCGGGGATCTCGAAGCCGGGCATGCCGCCGGTGCCGGTATCGCTCACTTCGATCTCGATCTCCTTGTCGTCGAGCTCGCCGTCGCGCAGCTTTTTGCGGAAACTGTCGCGCGTCGCCGGGCTCGCCGTCCTGCCGACAAGCGCTTCGAGCACGCGTTCCTCGGCATTGATATGGGCGCGCGCCTTGACGTCCTCGCGCATCTTCTCGCGCACCAGGCCGATGGCGATCTCGACCAGGTCGCGGATGATCTGCTCGACGTCGCGGCCGACATAGCCGACCTCGGTGAACTTGGTCGCCTCGACCTTGACGAACGGCGCACCGGCAAGGCGCGCCAGGCGGCGCGAGATCTCGGTCTTGCCGACGCCGGTTGGGCCGATCATCAGGATGTTCTTCGGCATCACCTCTTCACGCATCTGGCCTTCGAGCTGCTGGCGGCGCCAGCGGTTGCGCAAGGCGATGGCCACGGCGCGCTTGGCGTCCTTCTGGCCGATGATGAAGCGATCGAGTTCCGAAACGATTTCGCGGGGCGAGAATGTGGTCATGTCGCTAAATTCCACTTTGCCACTGCCGGATGGACTCGAACGGATGCAGCAGCATGATCACGTTGAGTGTCAGATTGTCCCTGATGATGTAGCCGACACCGAATTCGAAGATGAGAGCGAGGGTCACGATCACCCATATAGGAAGCCTGCGCGCCATCACAAATCCCAGCACCATCGCCAGCGTGTCCGCCACCGAATTGATGATGCTGTCGCCGTAATAGTCGAGCGAGATCGTGCCGGCGCGGTAGCGCTCGATGATCAACGGGCTGTTCTCGAGAAGTTCCCAGCCGCCCTCGATGACGACGGCAAAAGCCAGCCTGAGCCCGATCGGCGAGCGCGGGAACAGAGCCCACGCCAGCGCGTAGAACAGGAAGCCGTGGATGAGGTGCGAGAATGTGTACCAGTCGGAAATATGCTGGGAATTCTCCGAGCTCTGCACGATGCCGTGCCACAGCTTGACATAGCCGCATTCGCAGATCGGCGTTCGGCCCATGCCGTAAAGGGCTCCAGCCTGGAATATAATCAGGCCGAGGACGAGCAGAAGTCCCATCCGCCAGCTGTCTTCATAGGCCGAGACGGTCTTGTCGGCGCCGCTTGTACTCATGCTGTTACTGCCCCTCTTCGGCGCCTTATTCGGCGTCACCCTATTCGATATTGCCCTCTTGGGCGTCGCCCTCTTCCGCGTCGCCCTCTTCGGCGTCAATTGCCATCAGCACGGCATCGCCATATTCCGATTGCCTGCGATCGATAGCTCTGAACCCGGCCTTTTGATAGGCACGGATCGCTCGTCCGTTGGATGGATCCGGGTCGATGATGACACGCGGTGCCCCTTCCTCGAACAGCTGTTCCACGAACTGCCGGACAATTGCCGAGCCGTGGCCGCGTCCGACAAGCTCGGGCCTGCCGATCGACAGATCGATGCCGAGCGTTCCGAAAGGCTGGTCGCCGTAGGGGTGGCCGTCCTCCAGATGCGGATCGTAGCTCTGCATGTAGCCGATCGGCTCGCCGTCGAGCTCGATGATCAGCGGCTCGACGGAAATGCTGTCGATGTGCTCACGGATCTGGACGATCGCCGTCTCGGGATCGTCCCACCATTCGGCGACATGCGGCTCGGCCAGCCATGCCGCGATCATCGGCAGGTCCGCCTCGGTCACCGGTCGAAAATCATATCTATTTTCTCGTTTGGCCATGATCTCATGCGAACCGAAGATCAGCGAAGCAAAAACCGGTTTCCACTTTTCGGGATCATGTCCAGCTGCCGGCTCAGCCGGCATCGAGGATTTCGATGACAAAATTGTTGTTGGTGTAGACGCAGATGTCGGATGCGATCTGCATCGCCTTGCGGGCGATTTCTTCGGCATCCTTGTCGGTGTCCATCAGCGCGCGCGCCGCGGCCAGCGCATAATTGCCGCCCGAGCCGATCGCCATGACGCCATGTTCGGGTTCGAGCACGTCGCCGGTGCCGGTCAGCGCCAGCGAGACCGACTTGTCGGCAACCAGCATCATCGCTTCCAGCCGGCGCAGATAGCGGTCGGTGCGCCAGTCCTTGGCGAGTTCGACGCAGGCCCGCGTCAATTGCTCCGGATATTGTTCGAGCTTGGCCTCCAGCCGCTCCAGAAGCGTGAAGGCGTCAGCGGTGGCGCCGGCGAAACCGGCAATGACATTGCCGCTTTTGCCGATTCGGCGCACCTTCTTGGCGTTGCCTTTCATGATCGTCTGGCCAAGGCTGACCTGGCCATCACCGGCGATCACCACCTTGCCGCCCCTGCGCACGGTCAGGATCGTCGTGGCGTGCATGGTCAGTTCGTTCGACATCTCTGCTCCGATCAGCACCGGTCCCGACAAGGCGATTGGCGCATTACGAGTGACTTGATCGACCCTATGTATGCATAGGTCCGACGATTGCCAACCGGTCATCGGCCAGGCTCGATACTGCTTGGCACGGCAACTGGCAATCGCCGGATCATGCTGCTAGAAGGCTCTCGTTTTCAAGCATGTGGACGCTTTCAAGCATGTGGACGCTTGGAACGCCTGAACTCTGGACAAGGATGAGCATGCCGCCCCGTTCCGCCAACGCAAGCCGCAAGACCAGGGAAACCGACATCTCCGTATCGGTCCAGGTCGACGGCTCGGGAAAATCCGATATTTCGACGGGCGTCGGCTTCTTCGACCACATGCTGGACCAGCTGTCGCGCCATTCGCTGATCGACATGACGGTCAAGGCCAAGGGCGACCTCCACATAGACGACCACCACACGGTCGAGGACACTGGCATCGCGCTCGGTCAGGCGCTGGCCAAGGCACTGGGCGAGCGGCGCGGCATCATGCGCTATGCCTCGATCGATCTCGCCATGGACGAGACGCTGACGCGCGCGGCGATCGACGTTTCCGGCCGTCCTTTCCTTGTCTGGAACGTTGTGTTCTCGTCGCCGAAGATCGGCACGTTCGACACCGAACTGGTGCGCGAATTCTTCCAGGCCCTGGCGCAAAATGCCGGCATCACGCTGCATGTCACCAACCATTACGGCGCCAACAATCACCACATCGCCGAGACCTGCTTCAAGGCGGTGGCGCGTGCGCTGCGTTTCGCGCTTGAAAGCGACCCGCGCCAGCCTGACGCGGTTCCTTCCACCAAGGGATCTCTGAAGGGATAGGCCATGGCCGTCTATGTCGTGATGGAACCGCCGGGCCGCGGCGAAAAGCCTGACACAACGGCCTTTGTCCGTGATGGGTTTTCCTGGCTTGGCTTCCTCGTGCCGCCGCTGTGGCTGCTCTGGCACCGGTTGTGGATCGAGGCAGCACTGGCGTTTGTCGCCATGGCTCTGCTTTCGATGCTTGCCGAAGGGCTGAGCCTTGGGCTGGCCGGCCCGCTGCTGTCGCTGCTGGTATCGCTCTATGTCGGGCTGGAAGGGCAGGCCTTGCGGATCGCCGCACTGCGCCGTCGTGGCTGGCACGAATGGGGCGTCATCGAGGCCGACAGGCTCGACGATGCCGATACGCGCTATGTGCTGGAAGCCGAAGCGCGTGCGGATGAGCCAGCGCCGGTGCCGCGCATCGTTCCGGACGCTGCCCATGCCCGGCCGGCACACACAGGCTTGGTGCTCGGACTGACGCACACGCCGGGAAGACCCTGACATGCGGGTCGCGATCATCGATTATGGCTCGGGCAATTTGCGCTCGGCCACCAAGGCCTTCGAGCGCGCCGCGCACGAGGCCGGCATCGCCGCCGCCATCGACCTGACCGCCGATGCCGAGCGTGTCAGAACCGCCGACCGCATCGTCCTGCCCGGCGTCGGCGCCTATGCCGATTGCGCGGCCGGGCTGCGCGCCGTGGCCGGCATGTGGGAAGCGGTCGAGGAGGTCGCGATCGTCAAGCGGCGGCCGTTCCTCGGCATCTGCGTCGGCATGCAGCTGATGTCGGAGCGGGGCCTGGAAAAGACTGTCACAAAAGGCTTTGGCTGGATCGCCGGCGATGTCAAGGAGATCACCCCGGCCGATCCTGCGCTAAAAATCCCGCAGATCGGCTGGAACACGATCGAGCTCACGCGCAAGCATCCGCTGTTTTCCGGCATTCCGACAGGCAGCAAGGGGCTGCACGCCTATTTCGTTCATTCCTACCATCTCGACGCGCAGAAGCCGGACGAGGTGCTGGCGATTGCCGACTATGGTGGTCCGGTTACCGCTGCTGTTACCAGCGACAATCTCGCCGGCACGCAGTTTCATCCCGAAAAGAGCCAGGCGCTTGGCCTGGCGCTGATCACCAATTTCCTGCGCTGGAGGCCCTAAGAAATGAGCAAGAAAGGCTACTGGATGGCGATGGTCGATGTCCGCGATCCCGAGGGCTACAAGCAGTATATCGAGGCGAACGCGGCGGCTTTTGCGAAATATGGCGCGAAGTTTCCCGTGCGGGCGGGGCGTTATGCGAACCCGGAAGGGCCGACAGGCAACCGCCACGTCCTGGTCGAGTTCGAATCCTACGACAAGGCGATAGAATGCTACGAATCGCCTGAATACCGGGAGGCATTGAAGTACAGGCTTGCCGCCTCGACCGGTCACTTCGTCATTGTTGAAGGCGCCTGAACGGTGATCCTGTTCCCGGCCATCGACCTCAAGGACGGCAAGTGCGTGCGCCTGAAGCACGGCGATATGGCGACCGCGACGATTTACAATGACGACCCGGCCGCGCAGGCCAGGGCTTTCGAGCAACAAGGCTTTGAATGGCTGCATGTCGTCGACCTCAACGGCGCCTTCAAGGGCCAGAGCGTCAACGGCGCGGCGGTCGGCGCCATTCTCAAGGCAACGAAAAACCCGGTGCAGCTCGGCGGCGGCATCCGCACCCTGGCGCAGGTCGAGGACTGGCTCGATCGCGGCCTGGCCCGCATCATTCTCGGCACGGTGGCGGTGCGCGATCCGGATCTGGTCAGGCAGGCCTGCAAGGCATTCCCGGGCAAGATCGCCGTCGGCATCGACGCCAAGGGCGGCAAGGTGGCGGTCGAGGGCTGGGCTGAGGCCTCTAGTCTCGGCGTCATCGAACTGGCGAAGAAGTTCGAGGGCGCCGGCGTTGCCGCCATCGTCTACACCGACATCGACCGCGACGGTGTGCTGACCGGCATCAACTGGGACGCCACCATCGATCTTGCCGACGCCGTGTCCATCCCGGTCATCGCCTCCGGCGGGCTGGCCTCGATCGCCGACATCGTGCGCATGACGATGCCCGATGCGCAAAAGCTCGAAGGCGCCATCTCAGGGCGTGCGCTTTATGACGGACGTATCGACCCGGCCGAGGCATTGGCGATCCTGGCGGCCGGACCGGAGAAGGCGAGGGCGCGATGAAACTCTCGATCATCCTCGCACCCTATGACAGCGGCCTTTACCATGCCGGCTTTGGCCAGGGCCCCGACGCCATCATTGCCGGCGGCCTTGTCGACGAACTTGCCCTGCGCGGCCATGATGTCATCGTCGAGGACATCGGCGAGGTCGGCGATGCCCAGAGACGCGAAATCGCGACAGGTTTCGCGGTTTGTCGGGCAGTCGCCACCAAGGTCGACATGGCGCGCGACGATGAGCGTTTTCCCATCGTGCTCGCCGGAAATTGCCTGACCGCCGCCGGTGCGGTGGCTGGCGACGCCGCTGATTCGATCATCTGGATCGATCAGCATGGCGATCTCAATACGCCCGAGACGTCCGCCTACGGCTTTCTCGACGGCATGGCGCTGGCGACGACGCTGGGGCTCTGCTGGCGGCCGATGACGTCAGCGATTCCCGGCTTCCAGGCGATCGACCCGTCGCGGTGCATGCTGGTCGACGCGCGCGACCTCGATCCAGATGAAAGGCGGCTTCTCGAGACGTTGCCGATCATTCGCGCCCAGTGGACCGATGCACTCGACAATGTCGGAAAGCTCAAGGCGGCCGGCGCGGCCCAAGTGCATTTGCATCTTGATCTGGATGTTCACGATCCGGATGTGCTGCAAGTGAACCGCTATGCGCTGCCGGGAGGTCCAAATCCGGAGCAGCTGCGGCAACTGGTTTGCGGGCTGGCCAAGTCGATCCCAATCGTCGGCATCACCCTGTCCGCCTATGATCCTGCCTTTGACGCCAAAGGCGAGGTTCCGCCTGTCGTCGGGCAATTGCTTGGCGATTTTCTTGCCGCGCATGCGAGGATCTGATGCTGAAAGCCCGCGTCATCCCCTGTCTCGACGTCAAGAACGGCCGCGTCGTCAAAGGCGTCAATTTCGTCGACCTGATCGATGCCGGCGATCCGGTCGAAGCGGCCAAGGCCTATGATGCCGCCGGCGCCGACGAGCTCTGCTTCCTCGACATCACCGCCTCGTCCGAAAATCGCGAGACCATCTTCGACATCGTCGCCCGCACCGCCGAGCAATGCTTCATGCCGCTGACCGTCGGCGGCGGCGTGCGCCAGGTCGCCGACATAAGAAAGCTGCTTTTGGCCGGCGCCGACAAAGTGTCGATCAACACGGCGGCAGTGAGGAATCCCGATTTCATCGCCGAGGCGGCCGACAAGTTCGGCAACCAGTGCATCGTCGTCGCCATCGATGCCAAGATAGTGTCAGGCGAAGGCGAGGCCGACCGCTGGGAGATTTTCACCCATGGCGGCCGCGAGAAGACCGGCATCGACGCGGTCGAATTCGCTCGGCAGATGGTCGCTCGCGGCGCCGGCGAGATCCTGCTGACGTCGATGGACCGCGACGGCACCAAGGCCGGCTACGACATCGCGCTCACCCGCGCGGTCGCCGACGCGGTGCGTGCGCCGGTCATCGCCTCCGGCGGCGTCGGCACGCTCGATCATCTGGTCGAGGGCATTCGCGACGGCCATGCCGGCGCGGTGCTGGCGGCATCGATTTTCCATTTTGGCACGTACAGCATTGCCGAAGCCAAGTCGCACATGGCCCGAGCCGGCCTGCCGATGCGACTGGACTCGTCAGGGGATCGGCTCTAAAGCATGATCCCGAACCGAAGGTCCGCGCCAGCCAAAAAGGGGGAACCGGTTTCGGAAAAGATCATGCTTAAACAAGCAGATAGATGGCGCCATGGCTGAGTTTTCGCTCTCCGATCTGGAGACAATCATCAGGGAACGCGCGCATTCCGGCGATCCGGATTCGTGGACGGCAAAGCTGTTCGCGCGCGGCATCGACAAGGCGGCGCAGAAGCTCGGCGAAGAGGCGGTCGAAACGGTGATCGCGGCCGTTGGCGGTGACAGGCAAGCCCTCGTTTCGGAAAGCGCCGATCTCATCTATCATTGGCTCGTCGTTCTGGGTGTCGCCGGCGTTCCGCTTGCCGATGTCCTGACCGAACTCGAGCGCCGCACCGGTCGTTCGGGCATCGCCGAAAAGGCGTCTCGGCAGGACCGGGGCTGATCGCTGCGGAGGGCAGGAAATTCGATGGACCAGCTCGCCCCCACCGAGAAATATTCGCCCTTCCGTTTTTTCTCGGCGGAAGAATGGTCGCAGTTCCGCGCCGATACGCCGATGACGCTCGGCGAGGACGAGATTCGTCGCCTGCGTTCGCTCAACGATCCGGTCGACCTCGAAGAGGTCAAGCGCATCTATCTTTCGCTATCTCGGCTGTTGTCGGCCCATGTCGAGGCCAGCCAACTGCTGTTCAGGCAGCGCCAGGCCTTCTTCAACGCGGTGGATGTCGTCAAGACGCCCTTCATCATCGGCATTGCCGGCTCCGTCGCGGTCGGCAAATCAACCACGGCGCGCGTCCTCAAGGAATTGCTGGCGCGCTGGCCATCGAGCCCCAAGGTCGATCTGATCACCACCGACGGCTTCCTGCTTCCCAACGAAATCCTGCGCCGCAACAATTTGATGGAGCGCAAGGGCTTTCCCGACAGCTACGATGTCGGCGCCCTGCTGCGTTTCCTGTCGGGCATCAAATCGGGGCAGCGCAATGTCCGCGCGCCAGTCTATTCGCACCTGACCTACGACGTCGTTCCCGGCGCGTTCCAGACCATCGACCGGCCGGACATATTGATCTTCGAAGGCATCAACGTCCTGCAGCCGGGCAAGCTGCCAAAGGACGGCAAGATCGTGCCTTTCCTGTCGGATTTCTTCGACTTCGCCATCTATATCGATGCCGAAGAGGAGCTGATCCATCAATGGTACATCGCCCGCTTCATGCGGCTGCGCGAGACCGCCTTCCGCGATCCGGACTCTTTCTTCCACCGCTATTCGCAGCTTTCGCACGCAGCGGCCCGCGCCATCGCCGAAGGCCTGTGGGCCAACATCAACCTGAAGAATCTGCGCGAGAACATCCTGCCGACGCGAGCCCGCGCCGATCTCATCCTGCGCAAGGGCGCCAATCATCTGGTCGAGGAAGTGGCGCTCAGGAAGCTGTAACGAAGCGGTTGACGGCGCTTTAGGGTTTAGGCAGTGCCCGCTATCGTTCGATTGCAAATTCAGAGCATTTGTCGGGAGCAGCCGGTAATCAATATGCCTGCATTGCGCCGGCGCCGCCGCTTTTGCGCGACAGCATTAGCCAGGATAGGTCACCCGCCGCAGCGTCAGACTGATCCGCCCGCCGTTCCTGAGCAGTGCCGAGGTCGATGGATAGATGCGGTCGACGCCGTGGAAACACAGGCGGCCTTCGCCGCCAAGCACGACGACGTCGCCGCTTTTCAGCCTGAACGATTTGGTGCCGCCTTCGCGCGTGCTCTGGCCGACCCTGAACAGGCAATCGTCGCCCAGTGAAACGGAGACGACCGGCGCGGAGAAATCGATCTCGTCGCGGTCCTGATGAAAGCCCATCTTCGCGTCGGGCGAATAGAAATTGACCAGGCAGGCCTCCGGCGGATGGGGATAGGCAGACACCTCGCGCCACAGCTCCAGCAGCACGTCCGGGATCGGCGGCCAGGGCGTTCCGGTTACCGGGTGCGTCGGCTGGTAGCGATAGCCGTGCTGCTTGTCGGTGACCCAGCCGAGCGAACCGCAATTGGTCATGCGCACGCTCATCTCCTTGCCGGTGCGCGGCATCGCCGGCACGAACAGCGGCGCTTCCTGCACGACCTGCCTCACATCCTCGACCAGCGCTTCCTGCACGGCGCGGGACAGATAGAGGGGCATGTGGCGGACGCCTTTGGGCAGAACGAGCATGGTCGTTTGATCCGTTGGTCTGCAAACGACCAGAATGCCACCATCACACGAAAACGGCGACCCGAAAGCCGCCGCCATTGTCGATTGCTGTTGCCGATCTGGCCCGATCTGGTCAGGCCTGGTCGAGATCCGGGATGCGCAGGACCTGCCCTGGATAGATCTTGTCCGGGTCGGTCAGCATCGGCTTGTTGGCCTCGAAAATGACCGTGTTCTTCGCACCTTTGCCCTTGCCATAGCTCTTTTCGGCGATCTTCCAGAGATTGTCGCCTTTCTTGACCGTGTAGAAGGTCGGTTGCTTGGCCGGGGCTGCGGACGTGCCGGCCTCGGATGCGGCGACCTGCAATTCATCCGCCTGCACCTTGGACACGCCGAGCGTGTTGCCGACGGCGATGATGGCTTTTTCGAAGATCGACTGGTCCTTGACCACGCCTTTCAGCACAGCCGTGTCGCCCTTGACGTCGACTTCCACATTGTCGGTGCCGAGCGCGTGCGAATCGAGTTCCTTCTTCAGCGTATCGGCGGTCGGCTCCGGCTCATCGTCGCCGAAGCCGAGCTTCTTGCCGACGTCCTTGACGAAATCAAACATGCCCATCTGCGGTCTCCTTGCTGTGACGAACACCGAACTTGCCACCTGCAACCTCGAATTGGAAGCGGTCTCGACCGCGATCGACGTCGCGCCTGCCGCATCGGCCCAGAACTCGGAATCGATTTTTCGAAAAGCACCATGCGTGGCTGCCCGAGCGCGCACTTGTGCGTCCGGGTGGACGCGCGTCAATCGTCGTCCACCCGACCGCGCAGCCTCTTGATCGTGCCGCGCCCAGCCTTGGTCTTCAACCGCCTTTCGACCGCGCCTTTCGACGGCCTCGTCTTCTTGCGCGGCGGCGGCGGCGGTTCGGCGGCCTTGGCAACCAGTTCGGCAAGCCGCGCCCGGGCGTCCGCCCGGTTCTGCTCTTGCGTGCGGAACCGTCCGGCCTCGATGACGATGACGCCGTCCTTGGTGGCGCGCTGGCCGGCCAGCCTTATGGTTCGCTCGCGGACGCGCTCCGACAGGCCCGGCGCATTCGCCGCATCGAAGCGCAATTGCACCGCCGTCGCCACCTTGTTGACATTCTGGCCGCCGGGGCCGGACGAGCGGATGAAGTCCTCGTGCAGGTCATCCGGATGGATCACCGCATCGTCGGCAATGATGATCTTGTCGTCGGCGTTCATGCCGCAGTCATGGCGCGGCGAACGAAAAAAGAAAAGGCCCCCGGGTCGGGGCTTCCCGATCCCGGCCCGGGCGTTCCCGATCCCCGGGTCGGGCCCTTGCCCGATCCCGATCCCGGCCCGGGCCTGGTAGCCGGCTGGCGACTATTCCGCGGCTTCGCGCATGCGCGGCGCGGCGCCGAGCACGATGGCGTCGACATGCGGTTCGAATTTTTCGAAATTGACGGCGAACATGCCGACCAGCCTCGCCGCCTGCAGGTCATAGGCTGAGGTATCGGCCCATGTCGATCTTGGATCGAGAATGGCACGGTCGACGCCCGCGACCGCCACCGGCACCTCGAAACCAAAATTGGCGTCGGTCCGGTAATCGGTCCCTTTCAGCGAGCCGTCGAGCGCCGCGGCGAGCAGCGCCCGCGTTGCCTTGATCGGCATTCGCTTGCCGGTGCCGTAGGCGCCGCCGGTCCAGCCGGTGTTGACCAGCCAGCAATCGACACCGTGATGGGCGATCAGCTCGCGAAGCAGATTGCCGTATTCCGACGGATGGCGCGGCATGAACGGTGCGCCGAAACAGGTCGAAAACGTCGCTTCGGGTTCGGTGACGCCCTTTTCGGTCCCTGCCACCTTGGCGGTGTAGCCGGAGAGGAAATGATACATCGCCTGCGCCGGGGTCAGCCGGGCGATCGGCGGCATCACGCCGAATGCGTCGGCGGTCAGCATGATGATGTTTTTCGGATGACTGGCGCGGCCTGTCTTGCTGGCGTTGGGGATGAAGTGGAGCGGATAGGCGCAGCGCGTGTTTTCAGTGAGATTGCCGTCGTTGAAATCCGGCACGCGGCCGGCGTCGAGCACCACATTCTCCAGCACCGTGCCGAAGCGCTGGGTGGTGGCGAAGATCTCCGGCTCGGCTTCGGCCGAGAGCTTTATCGTCTTGGCATAGCAGCCGCCTTCGAAGTTGAAGATGCCATGCGGACCCCAGCCGTGCTCGTCGTCGCCGACCAGCGTGCGCGACGGATCGGCCGACAGCGTCGTCTTGCCGGTTCCCGAGAGGCCGAAGAAGATCGCCGCGTCTCCGCCGGCGCCTTCATTGGCCGAGCAATGCATCGGCATCACGCCCTTCGCCGGCAACAGATAGTTGAGCACGGTGAACACCGATTTTTTCATTTCGCCGGCATAGGAGGTGCCGCCGATCAGCACGATCATGCGCGTCAGATCGACGGCGATCACCGTTCCGGTTCGGCTGCCGTGGCGGACGGGATCGGCGCGGAACGACGGCAGGTCGATGATCGTCAACTCGGGCACGAAATGCTCGAGCTCGGCGGCTTGCGGGCGAATGAGCAGATTGCGGATGAACAAGGAGTGCCAGGCAAGCTCGGTGACGACCCGGGTCGTCAGCTTCAAGTCCTCATCGGCGCCGCCGACCAGGTCCTGCACATAAAGATCCTTGTCCGCCGCATGGGCGCGAAAATCGGCGAGCAGCGTGTCGAACTGGGCCGGCGAAATCGCCTTGTTGTTGTCCCACCAGACATGCGGCCCGGTGGTCTCGTCGCGCACGACGAATTTGTCCTTGGGCGAGCGGCCGGTGTGCTGCCCGGTCTCGGCGACCAGTGCGCCATGCGCGGTAAGCCGGGCCTCGCCGCGGCGGATCGCGTCCTCGTAAAGGACGGCCTCGCCGAAATTATAGCGCACCGCGCCGGTGGTTTTCAGGCCGATCCGGTCGATCGCCCATGCGGGATTGCGTTTGCCGGCTTCCGACATGAGGGGTTCCTTCTTCGATTGCAGCATCCTGGCCGGCGAACTTCCGGAGCCCCCAACGATGGAGACTGTAACGGTCAGAACCAGAAAAGCCAAATGATATCAAATATTTAATCGATTTAAATATTTTGAAAGTTGTTTAAATCGTTTATATGTGCGAAAAATCAGGCGGGTGCCCAAAGGATTGGCGGTCTGTATCGGTCCAATCCATGTTGAGGTTAAATTGTGGCCGCCGGCATGCCGCTCGTGACAGCGGACGAAGCCTGTGCCACATTTTGTACCTAATTTGTCCTGCAAAAGCCCCTTCTCGACCAAAGAAGGGACAGCTCATGAGGGAGCCACTTGAAATGGCAACAATCGCGCTTGTCGACGACGACCGCAACATTCTGACTTCGGTGTCGATCGCCCTCGAATCGGAGGGGTACCGCGTCGAAACCTATACGGATGGGGCGTCGGCGCTGGAAGGTCTGGCGGCGCGCCCGCCGAATCTCGCCATCCTCGACATCAAGATGCCGCGCATGGACGGCATGGAACTTCTGCGCCGGATGCGCCAGAAATCCGACCTGCCGGTGATCTTCCTGACCTCCAAGGACGACGAGATCGATGAGCTTTTCGGCCTCAAGATGGGCGCCGACGACTTTATCCGCAAACCCTTCTCGCAGCGTCTTCTGGTCGAGCGGGTTCGCGCCGTGCTGCGCCGTGCCAGCGCCCGCGAGGCGTCGGCCAAGACGCCCAACCAGCAGGCCCGTTCGCTTGAGCGCGGCCAGCTTGTCATGGACCAGGAGCGCCACACCTGCACCTGGAAAGGCGAGCCGGTCACGCTTACCGTCACCGAATTCCTGATCCTGCATTCTCTGGCCCAACGCCCCGGTGTGGTAAAAAGCCGTGATGCGCTGATGGATTCGGCCTATGATGAGCAGGTCTATGTCGATGACCGCACCATCGACAGTCACATCAAGCGGCTTCGCAAGAAGTTCAAGGCTGTCGATGATGACTTCGAGATGATCGAAACCCTTTACGGAGTCGGATATCGGTTCCGCGAAGCATGAATTGATGCATGTCGCCAAAAGTGGTCCCGGCTCTGGGACACCGACATGCTCAAAACTTAATGCATGTCGCCCAAAAGCGGTGCCGGTTTTGGGACACCGACATGCTCAAAACCTAATGCATGTCGCACGAAAGTGGTCCCGGTTCTGGGACACCGACATGCATAAAAGCCAGGACTGAGCGGGGGCTGCTATTCGATGGCAGTGGACGTAGAGCGAGTGAGACGGACGGGCGCCCGGCGCCCGTCGCGGATTCTGCCCGCATTCTTGTCGAGGATCACGGTGCCGATGCGCCGCTTCCTCGGCCACCACATCTTTTCCAGCCTGACGCGGCGCATTCTCTTCCTCAATCTCGCCGGCCTGGCCGTCCTGGTCACCGGCATTCTCTACCTCAACACGTTTCGCGACGGGCTCATCGATGCCCGCGTCGAGAGCCTGATGACCCAGGGCGAGATCATCGCCGGCGCGATCGCCGCATCGGCGACGGTCGAGACCGATTCGATCAGCATCGATCCGGAAAAGCTGCTTGAACTGCAGGCCGGCGAAAGCCTGGGCCCCGGCTCCGATCAGCTCGACAATCTGGACTTTCCGATCAATCCTGAGCGCGTCGCGCCGGTGCTCAGGCGCTTGATTTCGCCGACGCGGACGCGCGCCCGGATCTATGACCGCGACGCCAATCTGCTGCTCGATTCGCGCCACCTCTATTCGCGCGGCCAGATCCTTCGCTACGATCTGCCGCCGACCGACAAGGAAGAGCCCGATCTTCTCGAGCGAATCCAGAAATTCGTCTTCGACTTTTTCCGCAACACCGCGCTGCCGGTCTACCATGAGCAGCCGGGCGGCAACGGCGCTGCATTTCCGGAGGTGGTCAAGGCGCTTACCGGCAGCCCGTCGACCATCGTGCGGATCTCCGAACAGGGCGAGCAGATTGTTTCGGTCGCCGTGCCGATCCAGCGCTTCCGCGCCGTCCTCGGCGTGCTGATGCTGTCGACGGAAGGCGGCGACATCGACAAGATCGTCGCGGCCGAGCGCAAGGCGATCCTGCGCGTCTTCGGTATCGCCGCCCTTGTCACCGCCATCCTATCGATGCTGCTTGCTTCGACCATCGCCAACCCGCTGCGCCGGCTGTCGGCGGCGGCGGTCAGGGTGCGGCGCGGCGTCAAGAATCGCGAGGAAATCCCGGACTTCTCCGATCGGCAGGACGAGATCGGCAATCTGTCGATCGCCGTGCGCGACATGACCAATGCGCTCTACGCCCGCATCGAGGCGATCGAAAGTTTCGCGGCCGACGTATCGCACGAATTGAAGAACCCGCTGACCTCGCTGCGCAGCGCGGTAGAGACCCTGCCTCTGGCCAAGAACGAGGCGTCGCGCGCCCGGCTGATGGAGATCATCCAGCACGACGTCCGGCGGCTGGACCGTCTCATCACCGACATTTCCGATGCCTCCCGTCTTGACGCCGAGCTCGCGCGCGAAGACGCAGGAACCGTGGATCTCAAGAAATTCATCACCGATCTGGTCGACGTTTCGCGCACGGCCACGCGCAACAAGAAGACGGTCGACATCGAGTTCAAGGTCGCCAAACTGCCGCAGGGCGTCAAAGGCTATTTCGTCGCCGGCCATGATCTGAGGATCGGCCAGGTCATCACCAACCTGATCGAGAATGCCCGCTCCTTCGTTCCTGAGGAGCGCGGCCACATCGCCATATCGCTGGCGCGCGCCGGCAAGGTCAACATCATCACCGTCGACGACAATGGTCCCGGTATAAGGGCCGACAACATCGACCGCATCTTCGAGCGCTTCTACACCGACCGGCCGGCCGGCGAGGCGTTCGGCCAGAACTCGGGTCTTGGCCTGTCGATCAGCAGGCAGATCGTCGAAGCCCATGGCGGCACGCTGACCGCCGAGAACATCCCGGGCACCAAACCCGGCGAGATCAAGGGCGCGCGTTTCGTCGTCACACTGCCGGCGGAAGGCTGACGCATGATCCCGAAAAGTGGGAACCGGTTTTCGGACAAGATCATGCGTGAACCAAAAAGCATGATCCCGAAAAGTGGGAACCGGTTTTTCGGACAAGATCATGCGTGAATCAAAAAGCATGATCCCGAAAAGTGGCGACCGGTTTCCGGCCAAGAATCATGCCTGAGCCGACTGTGAAGGCTGAGAACATTCACGGCACGGCGATCCTGATCGGCGAGCGTGGTGTCCTCATCACGGGACCGTCCGGGTCGGGCAAGACGACGCTGGCGTTCGCCCTCATCGATCATTGCCGCCAACGTGGATTGTTTTCGCGGCTGATCGGTGACGACAGGCTCCTCGCGGCCGATCACGCGGGGCGGCTGGTCTGCCGGGTGCCCGCTCCCATCGCCGGCCTCGCCGAGGTGCCCGGATTCGGCCCGCGGCCATTGTCGTTCGAGCCCGGCGGCATCATCGACCTTTGCGTCCGGCTGGTCCCGGCAAGCGAAATGGACCGCTTCCAGGAAGATGCCAGCGAGTTCATCGCGGGCTGTCCGGTGCCGCGTATTGATCTTGCCGAACGCAATGTTCCGGCGGCCCTGCCGGCCGTGATGGCGCAGCTGCCAATTGCGCCTTTCGTATGATGCGATTTCGAATTGTTGCTGCAATGCGTCAAAATGGCCTGCGCCTGTGCAATTTTGGGCTTGTCAACGCGCCTCGCGTCGACAAGATAGCGCTCCCGCCGCCTGAAAAGGCCGGCGAGCATGAAACGCCTGTGAAGCGGCGATGACGGGAGCCACCAAAGAATGATCGGACTCGTGCTTGTAACGCACGGTCAACTGGCCGCCGAATTCCGCCATGCCGTGGAACATGTCGTCGGGCCACAAGACAGTTTCGAGACCGTCGCGATCGGCGCCGATGACGATATGGAGCAGCGCCGCAGCGACATCATCGATGCCGTTGCCCGTGTCGACACGGGAGCGGGCGTCATCGTCTTGACAGACATGTTCGGCGGCACGCCTTCCAATCTTGCAATTTCGGTGATGGAATCCGGTCGTACCGAGGTCATTGCTGGCATGAACCTGCCGATGCTGATCAAGCTGTCCAGCATTCGCAAGGGCGACAATATGAGCGCAGCGCTGGACGAGGCGCAGGCGGCCGGCCGCAAATACATCAATGTCGCCAGCCAGCTTCTGAGCAGCAAA
This sequence comes from Mesorhizobium sp. WSM4844, assembly GCF_055811775.1. Lineage (NCBI taxonomy): Bacteria > Pseudomonadati > Pseudomonadota > Alphaproteobacteria > Hyphomicrobiales > Phyllobacteriaceae > Mesorhizobium > Mesorhizobium sp. WSM4844. The sequence continues at coordinate 138,732 of NZ_JBVVQB010000005.1, forward strand.
TGAGCGCGCTGTCGGCCAACAAGGGTGACATCGTCCGGGAATTTCCAATCGTCAACCAGCGTGGCCTGCATGCCCGCGCCTCGGCAAAATTCGTTCAGGTTGCCAGCGGCTTCGACGCCTCCGTCCAGGTCGAGAAGGACGGCGTCACGGTTGGTGGCACCTCGATCATGGGCCTCATGATGCTGGCGGCAAGCCCCGGCTATTCGATCCGCGTCACCGCCAGCGGCCCGGAGGCCGAGCAGGTGATCGACGCGCTGGAGCAACTGGTCGCCTCCCGCTTCGGCGAAGAGTCCTGACGCCTGGAGCGCGTCGCGGCTGAACCCGATTTCGCGCCGGCGCTCCTCTGAGGACATGCACGGATAAAGATTTCTTTATATCCCATTGTCGTCCGACCGACGATCTGCTAGTCAGGCCGGCAACTCGCGCCCTTCGACACGCCTTCCGGCGCGGGCGCATCCCGAAGACAATTCTTGATCGGAGCACTGCCATGACGGGTAGCAATGACTATGTGGTCGCCGACATCTCGCTTGCCGGCTGGGGCCGCAAGGAGATCGAGATCGCCGAAACCGAAATGCCGGGCCTGATGGCCTGCCGCGAAGAATTTGGCAAGGCGCAGCCGCTCAAGGGCGCGCGCATCACCGGCTCGCTGCACATGACCATCCAGACGGCGGTGTTGATCGAAACGCTGAAGGCGCTCGGCGCCGAGATCCGCTGGGCCTCCTGCAACATCTTCTCGACCCAGGACCATGCGGCCGCGGCCATCGCCGAGGCCGGCATTCCGGTCTTCGCGGTCAAGGGCGAGTCGCTCGAGGACTACTGGGTCTACACCGACAAGATATTCCAGTGGGCCGATGGCGGCACCTCCAACATGATCCTCGACGATGGCGGCGATGCCACCATGTACATCCTGATCGGCGCGCGCGCCGAAGCCGGCGAGGATGTGCTCTCCAATCCAGGCAGCGAGGAGGAAGAAATCCTGTTTGCCCAGATCAAGAAGCGGATGGCGGCATCGCCCGGCTTCTTCGCCAAGCAGAAGGAGGCGATCCGCGGCGTCACCGAAGAGACGACGACCGGCGTCAACCGGCTCTATCAGTTGCAGAAGAAGGGCCTGCTGCCGTTCCCGGCGATCAACGTCAACGACAGCGTGACCAAGTCGAAATTCGACAATAAATATGGCTGCAAGGAATCGCTGGTCGACGGCATTCGCCGCGGCACCGACACGATGATGGCCGGCAAGGTTGCGGTCGTCTGCGGCTATGGCGACGTCGGCAAGGGCTCTTCGGCGTCGCTCAAGGGCGCCGGCGCCCGCGTCAAGGTCACCGAGGTCGATCCGATCTGCGCATTGCAGGCGGCAATGGACGGCTTCGAAGTCGTCACCCTCGAAGATGCCGCCCCGACCGCCGACATCATCATCACCACCACCGGCAACAAGGATGTCGTCACCATCGACCATATGCGGGCGATGAAGGACATGGTGATCGTCGGCAATATCGGCCACTTCGACAACGAGATCCAGGTGGCGTCGCTGCGCAATCTGAAGTGGACCAACATCAAGCCGCAGGTCGACATGATCACCTTCCCGGACGGCAAGCGGATGATCCTTTTGTCGGAAGGCCGCCTGCTCAATCTCGGCAACGCCACCGGCCACCCGAGCTTCGTCATGTCGGCGTCCTTCACCAACCAGGTGCTGGCCCAGATCGAGCTGTACAGCAAGCCCGGTCAGTATCAGAACCAGGTCTATGTCCTGCCGAAGCATCTCGATGAAAAGGTCGCGCGCCTGCATCTCGACAAGCTCGGCGCCCGGCTTACCGAACTGTCCGGCGAACAGGCCGCCTATATCGGCGTGACCCCGCAGGGACCGTTCAAGCCGGAACACTACCGCTATTAACCACAGCGGAAATTACCACTAGATATTGAGGCCGGGCGATTGACTTTCGCCCGGCTTTATTTTTGCGCTGATTGATTCTTCACGCCGATTCGCGCAAGCGCTATGGTGCTGATTCGCGGGCCCGGGGACGAGGGCCGAGGCCCGCATCAGGGCGGTCTTGCATTCAGGCGGCGAAGAGGACCAGGACATGCCGGGGGATTACCCGCCTTGCGCGGGACAGGCCGTTTCCGGCGGCCACAACGATATGGCGACCACGGGTTCCGCTGCCAGAGGCGGAAGCCTCTTATGGCGCGCTGGCGCCCGCGTCGGAAAATTGCTTGCTTGTTCCGCGCTCGCCGGCCCGCTGCTTGGCCTTTCGGCACACGCTGGACCGGCTGCTGCATCCCACGCGGCTGCGCCCAAAGCCGGGCTGTCGGTCAGCACGGTCGAGGTCATGCAACTCGCCATGTTTGTCGGCGTCATGGGCGCGGCACTTGTCTCGGCCATTTTCCTGATCCGCGAACGGGCGCGCACCTCGGCCCAGAATGGCGAACTCAGAGCCCGCCTGGCCGACGTCAACGCTGCGCTGCAGCGCTCCGAGGCGCTGCTCAACCTGCGCGACCAGCGTGTCGTCGTGTGGGCATCGGAAAACAAAAAGCCCGAGCTCGTCGGGACATTGCCGGTTGAAAGCGGGGCTCCGGAAGACCGTGCCGCCTTCCTCGCCTTTGGCCGTTGGCTGATGCCGCGCTCGGCGGCGGCGCTCGAGAATGCCGTGGCGGGACTGCGGGAAAAGGCGAAGCCGTTCGATCTCGTCATCGAATCGCAGGCCGGGGCGCCGCTCGAAGTGCACGGCCGCAAGAGCGCAGCACACGTGCTCGTCCGCTTCGTCTCGCTTTCTGAAACGCAGCGAAGCGAGGCCAGGCTAAGAATTGAGAACCAGCGCCTTGCCGCCGACTATGACACCATGCTCGGTCTTTTCAACGCACTCAGCATGCCAGCCTGGCTGCGCTCGGCGGACGGGCGGCTGAAATGGGTTAACCGCGCCTATGCCAGGGCGGTCGAGGCGGAAAACGCCGAAGCTGCGGTTCGCGACGCGAAGGAGTTCCTGGGCGGCCAGGCGCGCGATGCAATCGCTGCGCAGCACAAGTCGCATCCCGTCTTCGAGCAGGCGCTTTCCACCGTGATCGAAGGCGACCGCCGCATGTTCGCCGTGACCGACTTCGCCGGCGCGGACGGCTCGGCGGGTCTCGCCTGCGACACCAGCGCCATCGAAACGATCCGTAACGAATATGAGCGGACCGTGCGCAGCCATGCCGACACGCTCGACCAGCTCAACACCGCCGTGGCGATTTTCGATACCGACGAAAAACTGCGGTTTTTCAACCAGGCGTTTCAGAAACTATGGGGTCTCGACGCCGGCTTCCTGCACAGCGCTCCGGACAACGCCTTGTTGCTCGACCGGCTGCGCAGCGAAGGCAAGATCGCCGAGCAGCCCGAATGGCGGCGCTGGAAGGAAAGCCTGCTTGGCGCCTATCGCGCGGTCGAGTCGCAGGAACATTGGTGGCATTTGCCGGACGGCAAGACCATCCGCGTCGTCGCCAATCCGCAGCCCAAAGGTGGCGTCACCTGGGTGTTCGAGAACCTGACCGAGAAGATGGACCTTGAAAGCCGCTACCAGACCGCGGTGCGGGTCCAGGGCGAAACGCTCGACAATCTTGCCGAAGGCGTAGCCGTGTTCGGCCCCGACGGCAGGCTCAGATTGTCGAACCCGGCATTCGCAGCACTTTGGGGGCTCGACGCCGACGCCGCCAAGTCCAACGTTCACGTCTCCACGATCCGCGATCTGTGCGACCGGCGCGCCGCCGACAGCCCCTGGCGCGGGTTCGTTGCCGCCGTCACCGGTTTCGACGACGAGCGCCGCGACCGCCACGGCCAGACCGAGCTGAACAACGGCACCGTGCTGCGCTACGCGATGATCCCGCTGCCCAACGGGCAGGTGATGATGACCTTCGTCGACGTCACCGACAGCGTCAATGTCGAGCGGGCGCTGAAGGACAAGAATGAGGCGCTGGAAAAATCCGACCAGCTCAAGAACGAGTTTGTGCAGCACGTCTCCTACGAGCTGCGCTCGCCGCTGACCAACATCATCGGCTTCACCGAGCTGCTTTCGCTGCCCTCGACCGGGCCATTGAACCAGAAGCAGAGCGAATATGTCGAGCATGTCAGTTCGTCTTCCTCGGTCCTGCTCACCATCGTCAACGACATCCTCGATCTGGCCACCGTGGATGCCGGCATCATGGAGCTCGATATCTCCGAAGTTCACGTCGACCGGACCATCGCTGCCGCTGCCGAGCTTGTTGCCGACCGGCTGGAGGAGCATGCGATCAGGCTCAAGATCGATGCGACCACTGCGCCAAAGACGTTCCACGGCGACGAAATCCGCATCCGCCAGATCCTCTACAACCTGCTGAGCAATGCCGCGAACTACGCACCGGAGGCGAGCACCATCACGCTCGCCTGCCGCTCACTTGCCGAAGGCGTGGAATTCTCCGTTCACGACGACGGTCCCGGCATGCCGCCGGACCTGCTCGATTCCGTGTTCCGCCGTTTCGAACCGCGCACCAATGGCGGCCGCCGGCGCGGCCCCGGCCTGGGCCTGTCGATCGTCAAGAGCTTTGTCGAACTGCATGGCGGCAGTGTCCGCATCGAAACCGGCAAGGACATGGGCACCACCGTCATTTGTGCCTTTCCCGACACGCCGTCCGGCATCCGCGCGGCGGCCGAGTAGCGCGCTCGATGGCAGGCATGGTACTGGAGCGTTTTCTCGCCGACGAGGCTGCGACCGCAAGGCTGGGCGAGGATTTGGCCATGTCGCTGCGCCCCGGCGACGTGCTGGCTCTCAGAGGCGATCTCGGCGCCGGCAAGTCGAGTTTGGCGCGGGCGCTGATCAGGGCAATGACCGACGATGCCGGTCTCGACGTGCCGAGCCCGACCTTCACGCTCGTCCAGAGCTATGAGGCGCGCGTCCCCGTCCATCATTTCGACCTCTATCGCCTGTCCGCGGCGTCCGAACTGGACGAACTGGGTTTCGACGAGGCGCTGGCGCAAGGCGCTGCCCTGGTCGAATGGCCGGAGCGGGCAGAGGCCTATTTGCCAAAGACTTCGGTGCTGATCGAGCTCGTCCATCAGGACGACGGGCGCCTGGCGAGATTGTCGGGACCAGGCGCTGCCTTCGAGCGCGCGGCGCGCTCGCTGGCCATGCGCAATTTTCTCGAAACAGCCGGCTGGGGTGAAGCGCAGAGACGCTATTTTATCGGCGACGCCTCGGCCCGCTCCTATGAGGTCGTCTCGCTGGCCGGCCTGCCGCCGCGCGTGTTGATGAACTCGCCGCGGCTGGTGCTCGGGCCGCCGGTCCGCGACGGCAAGCCCTATGCGGTGATCGCCCACACCGCACAATCCGTCGCCGCCTTCGTCGCCATCGATCGGGCATTGCGGACCGGCGGCGTCAGCGCCCCGGAAATCCACGCGCAGGACCTGGACCAGGGCTTTCTTCTCATGGAGCATCTCGGCTCGGAGGGATTTCTCGGCCAGCACGGTCAGCCGCTGGCGGAGCGCTACGCGGCGGCGGCCGAACTGCTTGCGATGATGCACGGCAAGACGTGGCCCGATCGCATCGAGGCCGCGCCCGGCGTCTTTCACGACGTGCCGCCTTTCGACCGCGACGCCATGATGATCGAAGCCGAACTGCTGCTCGACTGGTATGTGCCGGCGATTTCAGGCGGCCCGGCAAGCGATGCCTTGCGCGCCGGCTATACCAAGCAATGGAACGCGGCTCTCGACCGGCTGGAGGGTCGCGAATACACGCTCATGCTGCGCGACTTTCATTCGCCCAACATCATCTGGCGCGGCAATCGTTCCGGTCACGATCGCCTTGGCATCGTCGATGTCCAGGACGCGCTGATCGGCCCTTCCGCCTACGATCTCGCCTCTCTCGCCATGGACGCCCGGGTTACGATCTCGCCTGAGATCGAGCGACGGACGCTCAATGCCTATATCGCTGCGCGCCATAAGGCTGGCGCTTTTAACGAAGACGAATTCGTCGAGGCCTATGCGATCATGGCGGCGCAGCGCAATTCGAAGATCCTCGGCATTTTCGTCCGGCTCGAAAAGCGCGACGGCAAGCCCTATTATCTGAAACACCTGCCGCGCATCCGCGATTATCTTCGGCGGGCGCTGGCGCATCCGGCACTGGCCGGCCTGCGGGATTTCTACACCGCCCAAGGGCTGCTGGAGGAGCGGCCGCTGTGACGACACGCCCCAAAACCGCAATGGTGCTTGCCGCCGGGCTGGGAAAGCGCATGCGGCCAATCACCGACACAATGCCGAAACCGCTGGTCAGGATATCAGGCAAGACGTTGCTCGACTGGAGCCTGGACGGCCTGGCCCGTGCCGGCGTCGACAAGGCCATCGTCAACGTCCATTACTTTCCCGAGCAGATCGTCGCCCACGTCGCCGCGCGCCGCGCGCCGCGCGTCGTCATTTCCGACGAAAGCCAAAGACTGCTCGATTCCGCCGGCGGTATCGTCCATGCTTTGCCGGAACTGGGAGGGGCTCCCTTTTACATCGTCAACGCCGACACCTTCTGGATCGACAGCGGCGTGCCCAACCTTGACCGCCTCGCCCTTGCATGGGACGCGGCGAAAATGGATATTCTGCTGATGCTCGCGGATTCCCAGTCAGCAACCGGACACAGCGGCGGCACCGATTTCCTGATGGCGCCGGGCGGCGCCTTGCGGCGTTCGAAAGGCGACCCGACAGGCCTGATCTATGCCGGCGCGGCGATCGTCCATCCCAGGCTTTTCAAGGATGCGCCGGCCGGCCCACACTCGCTCAACGCCTATTTCGATGCGGCCATCGCAGCCGGCCGCCTGTACGGCATGGTGATGCACGGCCATTGGATCACCGTTGGCACGCCCGACGCCATTCCGCTTGCGGAAGCGGTCGTTGCCACCGCTCTTGCTGAGTCGCCCGGCACTCTTACCGAGTTGACCAGCGCTCTCACCGAGTTGAAATGAGCGGCTCCCGCCGCGTTTTCTCGATCCCGCCCGGAGCGCCGTTTCTGCCGACGCTGGCCGAGGCCCTGCTGTCAGGGCGCCTCGTTTCCGGTTTCCGCTTCGACGGCGACCCGCTGGCGCTGGCCGACGCCACCATCTACGTGCCGACGCGCCGCGCCGCCCGGGCGCTGCGCGGCGTCTTCGTCGACTGTCTGGGTGGCCGCTCGGCGATCCTGCCGGTCATCCGCCCGCTCGGCGAGTTCGACGAGGACGAGGCCGCGTTCGAGGCCGACGCATCGGCCGCCATCGACCTCGCGCCGCCGATCGCCGCGATCGAGCGCCTGCTGCTGCTGGCGCCGCTGGTGCGCGCCTGGAAACGCCGCCTGCCGGCGCATGTCGCGGCACTTTTCGACGAGGAGATCGTTGTGCCGGCGTCGGCCGCCGATGCCATCTGGCTGGCGCGCGACCTGGCCCGGCTGATGGACGAGATCGAGACGGAAGGCACGGACTGGACCAGGCTTGCCGATCTGGTGACCGGCAACCTCGCCGGCTGGTGGCAAGTGACGCTCGACTTCCTGAGCATCGTCACCGAAAACTGGCCGAATCTCCTCGAAGAACGCAATCGCTCCAACCCGGCTGCGCATCGCAATGCGCTGATAAGGCTGGAAGCAGCGCGGCTGAAGCGCAATCCGCCGACCGGGCCGGTGATCGCCGCCGGCTCCACCGGGTCCATTCCCGCCACCGCTGAATTGCTTGCGGTGATCGCCGGCCTGCCCAGCGGCGCGGTCGTGCTGCCCGGCCTCGACCTGATGCTGGATGAGCCGTCATTCCAGGCAATTGCGGTGCCCGGCGCGCGGCCGGCCTTGCTTGGCCACCCGCAATACGGCCTGGCAAAACTGATCGGCAAGATCGGCGTGCTGCGCGGCGATGTCGAGGAGATCGCCGTTGCCGAAAGGCCGCTCGCGCTGCGCGCCGCACTTGTCGGCGAGGCGCTGCGGCCGGCGGAGACCACCGAGCTGTGGGTCGAGACGCGCGCCCGCTTTACGGCCGGCGATATAACCGAGGCCTTCGCCGACGTGACGCTACTCGAAGCCGCCGGCGAGCGCGACGAAGCGGTGGCGATCGCCGTCGCGCTGAAACGCGCCGTCGAACAGCCCGGCCAGCGCGCCGCGCTCGTCACCGGCGACCGCGCCCTGGCGAGGCGCGTCTCGGTCGAGCTTTTGCGCTTTGGTGTCGTCGCCGACGATTCGGGCGGCACACCGCTCATCAACACGCCAGCCGCCGGCCTGCTCAGACTGGCGCTTCAGGCGGCGTTCCGCCCCGGCGATCCCGTGGCCCTGCTGTCGCTGCTCAAGCACCCGCTGCTTGGCCTCGGTCTGGAACGCACAAGCGTCCGTCGCGCGGCAGAGATCGTCGAACTGGTGGCGCTGCGCGGCGGCACTGGCCGCCCCGACGTCGCCTCGCTGCCGGAGCTCTTCGAGACCCGCCTCACCGGCCTGGGCAGCACCCGGCCACCGTTCTGGTTTTCCCGCCTGACCGTGCGAAACATCGAAGGCGCCCGCGAACTGCTCGTCCGCCTTACCGCTGCGCTGGCGCCGCTGATTGCCTTTCGCAGTCAAGCCGAAGCCGACCTTGCCGAATTGACCCGGGCCAGCGTCGTCGCGCTCGAAGGTCTCGGCCGCGCCGCGGGTGGCTGTCTGAGCGAACTCTATGCCGACGACGCCGGTGAAAAGCTCGCCGAGCTCTTGCGCGGGCTGGTCGCTGCCTCGGCGTCGTTCTCCTTCGCGGCCGACGAATGGCCCGATGTGATGGAGGCGCTGATCGCACCCGAGACGGTCAAGCCGGCACAAGGCACCGACAGGAACATCGCCATCTGGGGTGCGCTGGAAGCCCGGTTGCAGAACGTCGACACGCTGGTCGTCGGCGGGCTCAACGAAGGCGTGTGGCCGCGCAAGCCGGAAAGCGACCGCTTCATGTCCCGGCTGATGAAGACCGGCATCGACCTCGAGCCGCCCGAACGGCGCATCGGCCTGGCCGCCCATGATTTCCAGATGGCGATGGGGGCGAAGAAAGTGGTGCTGGCGCGCTCCGCCCGCTCCGGCGACGCACCGGCGGTGCCGTCGCGCTGGCTGCAGCGCCTGCTGACCTTCATAGGCAAGGACCATGCGGCGGTGCTTCGCCGGCGTGGTGATGAATTCCTGTCCTGGGCTCGTGCGCTCGATGCCGGCGAACGAAGAGACTTCGCGCCGCGGCCGCAGCCGAAGCCACCGCTGGATGTGCGGCCGCAACATTTCTCGGTCACCGAGATCGAAACGCTGCGCCGCGACCCTTACGCGATCTATGCCAGGAGGATCCTCCGCCTGATGCCGCTCGACCCGGTCATCCGCGACCCGGGCGCTGCCGAACGCGGCACGCTGTTTCACGCCATCCTGCATCTCTTTTCGCGGACCGTGGCCGATCCGCTTGTGCCGGAGGCGCTGGACGGTCTCATTGCCGCCGGCCGCGAATGCTTTGCCGAGGCGGCCCTTCCTCCCGATGTCGAGGCGGTGTGGTGGCCGCGCTTCGAAAAGCTCGCCGCCGGCATCATCGAATGGGAGCGCGGCCGCGCCTTCGCCGTGACAATGCGGCATGCCGAGGAGCACGCCGAGAAAACAGGCGTCGGCCAGTCCGGCGTGACGCTGTCCGGCTATGCCGATCGTGTCGATCTCCTGGCCGGCGGCATGGCCGACATCCTGGATTACAAGACCGGCTCTTCGCCGTCGAAGGCGCAGGCCCATACGCTGCTTTCGCCGCAACTGGCGCTCGAGGGCGCGCTGCTCAGGCGCGGCGCCTTCAAGGGGCTTGGCGCGCGCGAGCCGTCGCAGCTGGCCTTCATCAGGCTGAAGCCGAATGGCGAGGTGTTCGAGGAATCCATCCTCGAATACAACCGCAAGCCGCGAACCGCCGCAGACCTCGCCGAGGAAGCCTGGGCGCGGCTCGAAAAACTGCTGATCCACTATGCCAACCCGGCGACCGGATACCTGTCGCGGGCGTTGCCGTTCCGCGAGGGCGAAACCGACGGCGACTACGACCATCTCGCCCGCGTGCTCGAATGGTCTGCCGGCGGCGACGCCGACGACGAGGGAGGGGAGGCATGAAGAAGGCCTACCCCATCCCGACCGATACCGCCGTCAGCCAGGCAAGCGCCTCAAACCCGCAAAATTCCGCCTGGGTGTCGGCCAACGCCGGATCGGGCAAGACCCATGTGCTGGCCCAGCGTGTCATCCGTCTTCTGCTGCGTGGCACCGATCCGTCGAAGATCCTGTGCCTGACCTACACCCGCGCCGCCGCCGCCAACATGTCGAACCGGGTGTTTTCGACATTGTCGGAATGGACGGCGCTTGGCGACGCAGAACTGGCGACAAGGATAGAGACGCTGGACGGTCGCCAGCCCGATCGCGAAACCATGCGCCGCGCCCGCCGGCTGTTCGCCGAGGCGCTGGAGACGCCCGGCGGGCTGAAGATCCAGACCATCCACGCCTTCTGCGAATCGGTGCTGCACCAGTTCCCGCTGGAGGCCAACATACCGGCCCATTTCGAAATGCTCGATCCGCAGATGGAGGCGTCGCTCTTCTCCGCCGCCCGCCGTGACATGATCTCGGGCACGGCCGCCGGCAATGCGGGGCTGGCCGAGGCTTTCGCGGCCATTCTGGAACGCGGCGGCGAACATGGGCTCGATGCCTTGCTGGCCGAGATCGTGCGCAAGCGCGACGGTCTGCGCGCTTTCATCAGCGCGGCCGGCGGCGATGGTTTTCAGGCGCTGTTCGACGAGTTCAAGTTTCGCGCCGGCCAGACCGCCGATGGCCTGGCGGCGTCCGTCTGGCCGCTGCCGGGCTTCCTGCCGGACTATTTCATCACCTTTGCCCGCGCTGCCGAAGCCGCCGATGCCCGCTTCGTGCTCAACAACGTTCTGCCCTATGCACGTCTTGCCTTCGCCGAGGATGATCCGGTTCGCCGGCTGCATCTGCTGGCAAAAGCCTTCCTGCGAGGCGATGGCGAGCCTTATGAGCCGGCAATGTTCAAGAAGGCGTTGCTCGACCGGTTGCCGGATCTTGCCGAGCGCTATCTGTCAGCGGTCGATGCCATTCTCGAAATCTCCGACCGATTGGCCTTGTTCAGGATGCTGGAGGGCACACGTGCCGCGCTGACCATCGCCGACTGGCTGATCGCCCGCTACGAGCACTTGAAGCGCGCCCGCGGCTTCCTCGATTTCAACGACCTCATCACCCGGACGGTCAATCTCCTGGCGCGGCCCGACGCCGGCCCCTGGGTGCAATACAAGCTCGACCAGGGCATCGACCATATCCTGCTCGACGAGGCGCAGGACACCAGTCCCGACCAGTGGGAGGTGGTGAAGCGACTGGCCGAGGAATTCTTTGCCGGGCTCGGCGCACGCGACAATGTTCACCGCACGGTGTTCGCCGTCGGCGACGAAAAACAGTCGATCTATTCCTTTCAAGGAGCGGCGCCCGACTCCTTCGCCGACTCAAGGCTGCTGTTTTCCGCAAAAGTGCGCGACGCCAAAGCCGCCTTCGCCGATCTCAAGCTGACGTGGTCGTTCCGCTCGACCGAAGACGTGCTTGCGGCGGTGGACCGTGTCTTTGCCGACCCGCTCGTGCGGCGCGGCATCAGCCACGATCCCGACCCGCTGACCCACAAGGCGATCCGCAGCGATGCGCCGGGATATGTCGAGGTCTGGCCGTCGATCGGCGCCGACGTCGTCGACGAACCCGACGACTGGACGCAAGCCGTCGACCACGCCCATGCACCGGCGGTGCGTGTTGCCGAAAACGTCGCGGCAACCATTGCCGGCTGGATCGGCGCTGGCGAGGTCATCGAAGGCCGCGGCAAAAACCTTCGACCCGGCGACGTGCTGGTGCTGGTGCGCAAGCGCGATCGTTTTGTCCATGCGCTGACGCGCGCGCTGAAGCGACGCGACATCCCGGTCGCCGGCGCCGACCGCCTGAGCCTGCCCGGCCACATCGCGGTCAAGGACCTGATCGCGCTCGGTCACTTTCTCGTCCAGCCCGAAGACGATCTGTCGCTCGCCGCCGTGCTGCGCAGCCCGATTTTCGACGTTTCGGAAGAGATGCTTTTCGCGCTCGCCGGCGTCCGGCCGTCCGGCCTCTCGCTGATCGCATCGCTCAGGCAGCAGGCAGGCGAAAGCGCTGCCTTGGCCGCAATCGCTGCCCAACTCGACATATGGTCTGATGAAGCCGCATTCAGGCCAGTGTTCGAATTCTATGCTGGGGCTCTCGCCCGCGACGGCTTGCGCAAGAAAATGATCGCGCGGCTCGGGCCGGAGGCCGGCGACATCCTCGACGAATTCCTGAGCTTCTGCCTGGCCGAGGAGCGGACCGGCCTGCCGGGACTGGAATCCTTCCTGGCGACGCTGGAAAATGCCGGCCCCGAGATCAAGCGCGAAATGGACCAGACCCGCGACGAGGTTCGCGTCATGACCGTGCATGCCGCCAAGGGCCTCGAGGCGCCTGTCGTGTTCCTCGTCGATGGTGGCTCGGCGCCGTTCAGCGATCAGCATCTGCCGCGACTGATGCCGTTCGATGGCTCGGGCCAACACTGGGACGGCAAGGGCTATCTCTGGCGTTCGGCCAACGATGTCGCCAATGGCTTTTCGCGGGCCGCTTCGGTCCGCGCGCGCGAACTGGCCGACGACGAATACCGCCGGCTGCTCTATGTCGGCATGACCCGCGCCGAGGACCGGCTGATCGTCTGCGGCTATCACGGCAAGCGGGCGCCGAATACCGGCACCTGGCACTCGATCGTCAGCCGCGCGCTGGTCGGCGCGCCCGAAAGCATCGAGCGGCAGCATCCCGCCACCGGCGAGACGGTGCATCGCTTTCACGTGACAAAATTGCCGCCGGTCGCACAGGCGGCCGCCGAAGCGGCGCGGCAGGCGCAACAGTTCGAGCCGTTGCCGAAGAGCCTGTTCCAGCCCTTGCCGCCCTTCGAGGATCTGCCGCGGCCGCTGTCGCCGTCCGGCGCCTCGGCGCTGATCGATGAGGCCAGGCAAGCCGTAATCGACACCGGCTCGCCGGTGCTGGACACCGAGGCAGAACCTGGCTTTGCGGTCATGCGGGGGCTGGCGCTGCACAAATTGCTGCAGATGCTGCCCGGCATTGCCGAGACCGAACGCCGCGATGCCGCGGAGCGCTACCTCAAGCGCGCTGGCGCGCAATGGCCTGAAAGCGAGCGCGACAAGGCCTTGGCTTCGGTGGCGACGATCCTTGCCGACAGCCGCTTCGATCAGCTGTTTGCGCCGAACTCACGCGCTGAGGTCGCGGTCATGGGCAGCTTGGAGGTCAAGGGCAAGCTGCGCTCGATCTCCGGCAAGATCGACCGGCTGGCGGTCACATCAGGCAGGGTGTCGATCGTCGACTACAAGACCAACCGGCCGGCGCCTGCAGCGCTGGCGGACGTTCCACCGGCCTATGTCCTGCAGCTCGCGCTCTATCGCGCGCTGCTCCAGCCGCTTTATCCCCGACATGAGGTCTCGGCGGCGCTGCTGTTCACTGAAGCGCCACGATTGATCGAGCTGCCACCGGCGGCGATGGACGACGCTCTTGCCCGACTCACGGGAGCGTGACACAACAGCTGCTTGAAGAAGGGCGCGATCACCACCACATTTGGTGCGACAATAACTCTCGAAAGGATTTTCGCATGGCCACCGTCAAGGTCGACAAGAGTAATTTCCAGACCGATGTGCTTGACGCCAAGGAGCCGGTCGTCGTCGATTTCTGGGCGGAATGGTGCGGCCCGTGCAAGATGATCGCGCCGGCGCTGGAAGACATCGCCATCGAACTCGGCGGCAAGGTCAAGATCGCCAAGCTCAACATCGACGAGAATCCCGAGTTGGCCGCGCAGTTCGGCGTGCGCTCGATCCCGACGCTGATGATCTTCAAGGGCGGCGAAATGGCCGACATGAAGGTCGGCGCCGCGCCGAAGACGGCGCTGTCGCACTGGATCAACGGCAATCTCGCCTGATCCGGCGGAAATCCGCAGACAAGCCCGGCCCTCGCGCCGGGCTTTTTGCTGCGTCATCTAATGTGCCGCGCCTCCCCCTGGACGCGCGAAGGACGCTGCAGCACTTGATCTGACCGAAGATCGGATCGGATTTTCTGGGTCATGCGGCTGGTCCGCCCTGGCACTCGCCACTTGCCGGCCCATGTTCTTGTCTGGCTTAAAGCAGGAGAACGACATGACCGGATCCGCCAAGGCCACCGTGTTCATCGACAATGAGCGCGTCATCGTCATCGAATACCGCTTCGCGCCGGGCGACAATACCGGCTGGCACCGCCATGGCCATGATTATGTCGTCGTGCCGCTGATGGACGGCAAGCTCAAGCTCCTGACCAAGGACGGCGAATCCTTCGCCGAAATGAAGAAGGGGGCGCCCTATTTCCGCAAGGAGGGCGTGGAGCATGACGTCATCAATGCCAATGAGGGCGAGTATGCCTTCATCGAGATTGAGCTGAAGTAGTCCCCACCGAGGCCGTCTCCGCCATAGGCGTGAGGCGATCACCAATCCGCGATACGATCGCCTCCGACGAACTGCGCACTTTTCTCTGTGTACTCAAACAGTTCTATCTTCACGTTGTTAGGATCGCGAATCCACGCCTGGTAGGTATCATCGCATGCGTGTTTCTTTGACGTGACTTCAACGCCTTTCGCTCTTGCGTGGGCGATCGCGGCGTCAAGGCTTTCCACTTCAAGGCAGAAGTGGTTGATCTGGTTCAGGTCGCTATAGCTGGCCCCGTCTTTCTGGAACACCTCGACGTGGCTGCGGCTGCCGCAATTGAGGTAGAAACCGAAAATCTTGCCGTCGCGCAGGAAGTTGAACTGGGTGTCCATGCCGAGGACGTCCCGATAGAAGCTTCTCGTCACTTCGAGATCATCTGCGAAGATGCAAACGTGAGCGAGCTGCTTTACCTTGATCATGGCTGGCTCCTCGTGGTGATTTGACGAAGTCCGTCATCATGGCCTGGTGAACCAGCGCCTCAAACCGGCGGCGTGCCGTTTTCGGCCAGCACCGCGCCGGCCAGATAGAGCGAGCCGCTGATCAGGATGCGCGGCGGCGGTCCGTCCCACGTGTCGCGCAGCAGCATCAGCGCATTGGCGACGGAGCTCACCGGTTCGGCCGACAGGCCGGCCTCGACGGCGCGGATCGCCAGTTCGTCATTCGGCACACTGGCCTCGCTGAGGCTCACCGGCACCGTGTAGACATGCCGCACCAGGCCCTTGAAGGCGCGGAAATAGCCGCTCTGGTCCTTGGTGTTGATCATGCCGCAAATCAAGAACAGCGGCCTCGGATTTTTTTCCTCCTGCTCGGCCAATGCCTCGGCGACGACCACGCCGGCGCCGGGATTGTGGCCGCCGTCGAGCCAGATGTCGACGCCCTTTGGCGCCAGTTCCGTCAGCCTGCCTTGCGGCAATTTCTGCATCCGCCCCGGCCAGGTGACATTGGCCATCGCCTTGTCGGCGACGCGATGGCTGATCTCGAAACCTGCCGACTTGACCGCCGCAATCGCCGCCGCCGCATTGGCGAACTGGTGGCGCCCTGGCAGCCGCGGTGGCGACAGGTCCATCAGCCCGTCTTCGTCCTGATAGACCATCCGGCCGTTTTCCTCGAAGGCGAGAAAATCCTGGCCATAGACGAAGGCGGGACAGTCGAGCCGCTCGGCGGTTTCGATAAGCACCTGAAGCGCCGTTTCACTTTCCTGCGCGCCGATGACCACCGGGCAACCGCTCTTGATGATGCCGGCCTTTTCGGCTGCGATCAGTTCGACACGGTCGCCGAGAAAGGATTCGTGGTCGAGCGAGACCGGCATGATCACCGACACCGCCGGCTCGGTGATGACATTGGTGGCATCAAAGCGGCCGCCAAGGCCGACCTCGATGATGACGGCATCTGCCGGATGTTCGGAAAACAGCAGGAAGGTGACGGCGGTGAGGATCTCGAAGACGGTGATCTTCTGGCCTTCATTGGCCTTGGCGACGCGGGCGATGGCATCGGCGAAGACCTCGTCCTCGACCAGCCTGCCGCCGCCGTCCGCGGCCAGCCGGTAGCGCTCATGCCAGTTCACCAGATGTGGCGATGTGTGGACATGGACGCGGTGGCCGGCCGCTTCGAGCAGCGCCCGCGAAAACGCGGCGCAGGAGCCCTTGCCGTTGGTGCCGGCGATGTGGATGACCGGCGGCAGATGGTCCTGCGGATTGCCAAGCCGCTCCAGCAGCCGCGAAATGCGGTCGAGCGAAAGATCGAAGCCCTTCGGATGAAGCGACATCAGGCTTTCGATTTCGCGGTCGGCGGCAAGCGTGCTCATGGGAGAATCCTAATGCATGTCGCGCAAAAGTGCGCAGCGGTTTTGCGACAACGACATGCGTAAAAACAAGAACCTAAAGCGCGTTGCATGAATCCGTTCAAATACTACGCGCTTTAGGTGCATGACCCCGAAAAATCGAAATCGATTTTCGGAAAGGAATCATGCGTGAAATCAAAATGCTACAGCGCCACAGATGGCGCGCAATCGCGGTTCGCGACGACGGATGTCGCGTCAGGCTTGCGGGCGTGCTTCCGCCGGGACCGCCACCGGCGGCAGGATTTCCGGTTCCAGCGGCTTTTCTTCTTCCGGCAGCTTGAGCAGCATTTTCAGGAGCCGTGCGATCGTCTGGCGCATCTCCAGCCGCGACACCACCATGTCGACCATGCCGTGCTCCATCAGATACTCGGAGCGCTGGAAGCCGTCGGGCAGCTTTTCCCTGATCGTCTGCTCGATGACGCGCGGCCCGGCAAAGCCGATCAGCGCGCCGGGCTCGGCGATGTGCACGTCGCCCAGCATGGCGTAGGAGGCAGTGACGCCGCCGGTAGTCGGATTGGTCAAAACGACGATATAGGGAAGACCGGCTTCCTTCAGCCGATCGACGCCGATCGTGGTTCTCGGCAATTGCATGAGCGACAGGATGCCCTCCTGCATGCGGGCGCCGCCGGAGGCCGCGAACAGGATCAGCGGCCGCTTGCGTTGCACTGCGACCTCGAAGCCACGAACGATGGCGTCGCCGGCGGCCATGCCGAGCGAGCCGCCCATGAAGGCGAAGTCCTGCACGGTCACCACCACCGGCAGGCCTTCGACGGTGCCCAGCGCGTTGATGATCGCGTCCTCCAGCCCGGTCTTGGCCTTGGCGTCCTTCAGCCGGTCGGTGTAGCGCTTCTCGTCGCGGAATTTCAGCGGATCCTGCACCACCTTGGGGTTTTCGAGCATCTCGTACTTGCCGTCGTCCATGAAGAATCTCAGCCGCTCCCTTGCCGAGATCTTCATGTGATGGCCGGAGGACGGGATGACGAACTGGTTCTGCTCCAGATCCTTGTGGAAGACCATCTCGCCGGTCTCCGGATCCTTGATCCAGAGGTTTTCAGGCATGTCGGTGCGCCGGCCGAGCATCGAATTGATCTTCGGTCGAACGTAGTTGGTGATCCAGTTCATCGCTTCGGCTCCTGTCCTGGCGAAGAGTTAGACCATGATCCCGAAAAGTGGAAACCGGTTTTCGGTGGAGATCATGGTCAACCAGAAGATCAAGACTATTCGGCGGCAGCAAGGCGGGCCGCGCGCACGCCTTGCGAAAGCCCGCTGACCAGCGTGGCGACCGCCTCGGCCGGGTCGGCGGTCTTTTCGCCCTTCGGCCCCAGAACATTGGCGACCGCATTGACGATCGCAGTGCCGACGACGACGCCGTCGGCCGACGCTCCGATGATGCGCGCCTGCTCGGCAGTCTTGACGCCGAAGCCGACGCAGACCGGCAGGTCGGTATGGCCCTTGATGCGCCCGACCGCCGCCGCCACCTTGCCGGTGTCGGCAAGTGCTGAGCCGGTGATGCCGGTCATTGATACGTAATAGACGAAGCCGGAGGTGTTCTGCAGCACCTTGGGCAGGCGCTTGTCGTCGGTGGTCGGCGTCGCCAGCCGGATGAAATTGATGCCGGCCCTCAGCGCTGGAATGCAAAGCTCCTCATCCATTTCCGGCGGCAGGTCGACGACGATCAGCCCGTCTATGCCGCTGGCCAGCGCATCCCCGAGGAAGCGGTCGACGCCGTGGATGTAGATCGGATTGTAGTAGCCCATCAAAACGATCGGCGTTTCATTGTCGGTGGCACGGAATTCCGAAGCCATCTTCAGCGTCTTGACCAGCGTCTGCCCGCCTTTCAGCGCGCGCAGGCCGGCCGCCTGGATCGCCGGGCCGTCGGCCATCGGATCGGAAAACGGCATGCCGAGCTCGATGATGTCGCTGCCGGCGCCGGGCAATGCCTTCATGATCGACAGCGAGGTGTCGTAGTCGGGGTCGCCGCCCATGAAATAGGTGACGAGTGCCGGGCGCCCTTCGGCCTTCAGCTTGGCCATACGGCGGTCGATGCGGGTGGTCATGATCAGATCTCCATGCCCAGCATATTGGCCACCGTATGCACGTCCTTGTCGCCGCGGCCGGACAGGTTGACGATGACGATCTGGTCTTTGTCCATGGCGGGCACGATCTTCACCGCATGCGCGATGGCATGGGCGGATTCGAGCGCCGGAATGATGCCTTCGACGCGTGTCGTCAACTGGAACGCCTCCAGCGCCTCGTCGTCGAGAACAGGCACATAGTCGACGCGGCCACTGTCGCGCAGCCAGGAATGCTCCGGCCCGACGCCGGGATAGTCGAGGCCGGCCGAAATCGAATGCCCGTCCATGATCTGCCCGTCGGCGTTCTGCAGGAGATAGGTGCGGTTGCCGTGCAGCACGCCGGGCGCGCCGGCGTTCATTGAGGCGCAATGCTCGATGCCGTCGAGGCCGCGGCCACCGGCCTCGATGCCGATGATCTTTACGCTGCGGTCGTCGAGGAACGGGTGAAAAAGGCCGATGGCGTTGGAGCCGCCGCCGACGGCGGCGATGATGGTGTCCGGCAGCCGGCCTTCCTGCTCGAGGATCTGGGCGCGCGCCTCGATGCCGATCACCGACTGGAAGTCGCGCACCAGCTCCGGATAGGGGTGCGGGCCGGCGGCGGTGCCGATCAGGTAGTAGGTGTCCTCGACATTGGTCACCCAATCTCGAAGAGCTTCGTTCATGGCGTCCTTCAACGTGCCGTGGCCAGCGCTCACCGGCCGCACCTCGGCGCCGAGCAGCTTCATGCGGAAGACGTTCGGGCTTTGCCGGGCGACGTCGGTGGCGCCCATGTAGACGACGCACGGAAAGCCGAAACGCGCCG
Organism: Mesorhizobium sp. WSM4844; assembly: GCF_055811775.1. Classification (NCBI taxonomy): domain Bacteria; kingdom Pseudomonadati; phylum Pseudomonadota; class Alphaproteobacteria; order Hyphomicrobiales; family Phyllobacteriaceae; genus Mesorhizobium; species Mesorhizobium sp. WSM4844. The sequence continues at coordinate 157,946 of NZ_JBVVQB010000005.1, forward strand.
CCACGGTGGCCGACGCCACGCCGTGCTGGCCGGCGCCGGTCTCGGCGATGATGCGCTTCTTGCCCATGCGCTTTGCCAGCAGGATCTGGCCGAGGCAGTTGTTGATCTTGTGCGAGCCGGTGTGGTTCAGATCCTCGCGCTTGAAATAGACCTTTGCGCCGCCCCCGAGGCCCTTAGCCGCGGAAACCTCGCGAAGATGCCTGGTCAGGCCCTCGGCGAAATAAAGCTTCGACGGCCGCCCGGCATAGTGGGTCGAAAGGTCAGTCAGTTCGGCCTTGAAATCCGCATCGTCCTTGACCTCGTTCCAGTGCCGCTCGAGGTCGAGGATCAGCGGCATCAGTGTTTCGGCAACGAAACGACCGCCGAAGATGCCGAACATGCCCTGCTCGTCGGGTCCGGTGCGGAAGGAATTGGGTATCGCCGGCTTGTTCATCGCCGATCTCCTAGCTTGTGGTTTGAAGCACGGTCAGGCGGCGCGGCTGTCGCGTGCTGCCCTGACGGCCCGGAAAAACTGTTCGATCAGCGCCGGATCCTTGACGCCCGGCGCGCTTTCCACGCCTGAGGAAATGTCTAGTCCGGGCGGGTTGGCAAGCCGAAAGGCATCGCCGATGTTGGCGGCGTTGAGCCCACCGGAAAGCATGTAATCGACGCCTGCGTCAAGGCCGGCCAAAACGCGCCAGTCGAAAGCAATGCCGTTGCCGCCCGGCAGTTGCGAACCTTTCGGCGGCTTGGCGTCGAACAGGAAACGGTCGGCAATGCCGACGAAGGGTCTTGTCCGCGCCAGGTCGGCAGCCTCGCTGACCGGCAGCGCCTTCATCACCGGCAGGCCATAGCGGGCCTTGATCTCGGCCACCCGCTCCGGCGTTTCCGAGCCATGCAGCTGCAGCATGTCGGGCTGCATTTTTTCGACGATTTCATCCAGAAACGCATCGCCGGCGTCGACCGTAACCGCAACCGCCCTGGCCTTGCCGATCGCCGCTTCGCGCAAGCGGCCGGCTTCCGCCGGCTCGACATAGCGCGGGCTTTTGGCAAAGAAAATAAAGCCGACATGACTGGCGCCGCCGGCCAATGCCGCGGCCAATGCCTTGTCGGTCTTCAGTCCGCATATCTTGATGTCGAGCGCCATGACGCGGGGATTGGCACGAAACGGCAAAAGAGTCGAGAAAAAGCGCATGTTTGCCACCGGCGCGGAACGCGCTACCTTCCTAAGACAAGAGAGCGGAACGGGCCACTTACTTCAGATAATACAGGCGGGAGCAAACAAGCATGGCAGACGATACCGTCGCCCAACTCAGGCAAAAAGTCGCCCAGGCTCGCGAGGTCATTGCCCATCTGATGGACAAGGCCGCCTTCAACGGCGCCGAGGCACACCGCGCGCTCGACTATTTCGGCAGCAACGCCTTCAAGAAGGACTTCCTGCCATGGCCGCGCCATACCGACGAGGGGCTGCGGCCGGAGGAGTTGAATGCGGCGAATGACGACTGAGCGGCAGTGCAGAACCTATTGATGCCGGCGGGACAGAGGGGGGTGCGAAGGATCGCTACAGTTTTTATTCCGCTCCGCCTTCAAGCATCCTACTCGAACATGATCGCTTGCAGCGCGCCGCCATTGCGCTTGAGCCAGTCCTTGCAGCGCTCGGTGTCGGGGCAGAGTTGCTCGCACAGCTTCCAGAATTTCGGGCCGTGGTTCATCTCTTTGAGATGCGCCACCTCATGCGCGACGAGATAGTTTATGACCGGTCGCGGCGCCATCATGATGCGCCAGGAGAACGACAAATTGCCGTCCGACGTGCATGACCCCCAGCGGCTCGACGTGTCCTTGAAGCGGATTGCCTTGGCGCGCTTGCCGATCGTCCCGGTGTGCCTGACCACCAACCGCTCGATCTCGCGCTTGGCCTCGCGCTTGAGGAAATCGGCGATGCGGCGCGGCAGGTGCACGCGCTCGCCATGCACGATCATCAGCGGACCGCGTTCGTCGCACGACAGCGTGACGGTACCGCGTTTCGAGGGCTCATGAACGATGCGATGCGGCACGCCGCGCACCGGTATTTTGATACCGGGCCGCACCTGCGGCCGGTTGGGCACCTTGGCCAGCCGCTGCTCTAGCCAGTCCTGATGGCGGTCAAGGAATTTTTCCACCTCGCCTCGCCGCAGGCCCGGTGGCACGGTGATGCGCAGGCCCCGGCCACCGGAATCGATGCGCAGCGTCAATCGCCGCGCCCGGTCGCTCTCGACGATCTTGAGCGGCAGCGTGCGGCCGGCAACACAATGCTCCCGCTCCACGACGGGGGAGGGCCTGGGTTTGGTCAGGTTGCGGAAGAAGCCGAATGACATGGCCGGGACGATACGTGATTCGAGGAAAACGAATAGAACAAAAAAGAAACGGCGCCGCTGGCGCGACGCCGTTTTTGATTATTATTTATGTCGAGGCAAGTGCCTTACTCGTCAAGCAGGCCTGGCGTGGATTTGCCACCGCCGGTTGTGGGCCCGCCGGTTGTGGGTGACGTCGACTTGTTGCGGTTCGCCATGAAGCGGTCGAACTCTTCCTGGTCCTTGGCGCGACGCAATTCCCGGGCGTATTCGTCGAACTCGCTCAGCATCTCGTCGAGCTTGCGGCGCTCTTCATTGAGCCGCTCGAGTTCTTTTTCGCGCCAGTCGTCGAAAGCGACGTTGCCGGTGCGGGCAGAGCCGTGGCCCCAGCGCGCCGCTTTGTCGGAACCGCGGCGGCAGCCGGCGAAAATGCCGTCGGTCGCGCGGTTGACGTCGCGCTTGAAGCCGTCAAGCCGGTCGCCCCAGATGATGTAGGCGAGCATGGCGAGGCCGAGCGGCCAGAACACCATAAAACCGATCACCATCAGAGCGATGGTCGCCGGCGTCCAGGCCGGACGGATCAATGCAGATGTGTTCATTTTCTCCCAATCCTTCAGTTGGAGACAGCCAATCCCGGCTGCGTGGAATCGAAATGGGATGAGAAAAACGGCGATTCAAGACAGTGTCGGCCAAAACCGGACAAGCGTTTGAAATGATTATCGCTTTTTGAGCGTTTCAAGGAAAAGGACGACTAGGCCCGCAATCAGGCCCCAGAACGCCGCACCGACGCCGAACAGCGTCAGCCCCGAGGCGGTGACGGCAAAGGTGACGGTAGCGGCCATGCGTTCGCCGTCTTCCTTCAAGGCGATCGACAGCGCGTTGGCGAGCGGCGCCATCAGCGCCAGTCCGGCGACAAGCACGATCAGGCTCTGCGGCAGCACGGCAAAGATCGCCACCAGCGAGGCGCCGAAAATGGCGAAGACGAGGTAGGCAAGCGCGTAGAAGGGACCGGTCTTCCAGCGCTCGCCCGGATCGGGATGCACGTCGGGGCCGGTGCAGATCGCCGCCGAGATCGCCGCCAGATTGGTGGTCGAGGCCCCGAATGGTGCCGACAGCAGCGAAAGCAGACCGGTGACGCCGATCAGCGGGCCGGGTTCCGGGTGATAACCCGCCGCTCTCAGCACGGCGAGGCCGGACAGGTTCTGCGACGCCATGGTGACCAGATAAAGCGGCAGCGCCAGGCCGACGATCGCCGTGACGGTGAACTGCGGCGCAATCAGCGTCAATGTCGAAAGTTCCGGGGTCGGCAGACCACCGACCCGGCCGGTGAGGAAGGCGGCTGCGCCGCCGCCGATCAGCACCGCCAGCACCGAGAGCGCCGGATTGAACAGGCGGATGACAAAGAAGGCGGCGATCAGCGGCAGGATCAGCCACGGGTCGACGGGAATCGCCTTCACCGCATTGATGGCGAAGGTGACAACGATGCCGGCGAGCATTCCCGACGCGACCGAGGCCGGTATCCTGGCGATCAGCTTGGTCAAGGGCCTGAACAGGCCGGTGGCAATCAGCAAAATCCCGGTGATGATGAAGGCGCCGACGGCCTCGCCGATCGAAAAGTCGCTCGAAGCCGCGATCAGCGCCACCCCCGGTGTCGACCATGCGGCGATGACCGGCATCCTGGTGCGCCACGACAGCCACAGGCTCTCAATCGCCATCGCGAGGCAGATCGCCGTCACCCAACTCGCGGTTTCGACTTGCGTCGCGCCGACTGCCTTGGCGGCGGCGATGACGATGGCCAACGTGCCGCCGAAGCCGACAATCGCAGCAACGAAGGCGGATACCGGAATGGAAATGCGCATGTCCTAGCCTGCCTGCCGCACGATGGCGTCGACCGCCCGCACCAGCATGTCGAGATCCTGAGGCCGCGACAGGCGGTGGTCGCCGTCGGGGATCAGCGACAGCGTGACGTCGTCGGCCGGCAGCAGGCCGACCAGTTTCAGCGCATGGCTCGGTGGCACGTCGGCATCGGCCAGCCCTTGCAATATGTGGACGGGGCAGTGGGTGTCGATCGGCCCGGTCAGCACCCGGTTGTTGCGGCCGTCCTCGATCAGCGCTCGGGTGTAGACGTAAGGCTCGGCCGAATAGTCCGACGGCTCCTCGAAAAACCCTTTTTTGGCAAGATCGCGCTTCTGCGCTTTGGTCAGCGCCGGCTCGACCAGTTCGGCGGTGAAATCCGGCGCCGGCGCCAGAAGCACCAGGCCGGCGATGCGGTTCTCGCCTGGCGTGTGCAATTCCTGGCACAATTCCTGGACCATGCGCAGCGCGATCCATGCGCCCATCGAGGAGCCGACCAGGATTTGCCTGCCTTGCGTGAAATGATTGAAGACGGCGAGACTTTGCGAAAGCCAGTTCGAGACGGTGCCGTCGGCAAAGGCGCCGCCCGATTCGCCGTGACCGGAATAGTCGTGGCGCAGGAAAGCCCGGCCTTGCCCGCTCGCCCATTCCGCCAGCTTCTCGGCTTTGGTGCCCAGCATGTCCGACTTGTAGCCGCCGAGCCAGACAATGCCTGGCTCGGCACCCGCAGCGCGCCTGACAGCGATGCTGGTTCCGTCGACGTCGAGAAAAACCGGTGCGGTCATGGCTCACTCCTCACGCAGGTCTTTTGACACAGCGGACGGTTCAACGAAAAGTGCTCGGCAACTTTCTTCGTTTGGTGCAGGCAGAAGTCAGGGAACAGGTGATTTCCTGTGAGCGCTGTGCTATTGACTCCGGCCGCGCGCTCACCACATTGGCGCGTTCGCAATTCTGAATTGAAAACCCCGAACGAAACGGCTCAAGGAGACCACGACCATTCGCAGACCTTTCAAAGCAACGGCGCCCACCAAGGAGGGCCCGCGCTCCAACCGTGACATCCGGGTCCCCCGGGTCCAGCTTATCGACGCCGAAGGCCACAACCATGGCGATGTCTCCATCAACGACGCATTGCTGCTCGCCGAAGAGGCTGGGCTCGATCTGGTCGAGATATCGCCCAACGCAGTGCCGCCCGTCGTAAAAATTCTCGATCTCGGCAAGCTGAAATACGCCAACCAGAAGAAGGCGGCCGAGGCGCGCAAAAACCAGAAGGTCATCGAGATCAAAGAGATCAAGATGCGCCCGAACATCGACAGCCATGACTACGAGACCAAGATGAAAGCGGTCCGGCGGTTTTTCGAGGAAGGTGACAAGGTCAAGCTGACATTGCGCTTTCGCGGCCGCGAGATGGCGCATATGGAACTCGGCATGCAGCTTTTGAACAAGGTTCGCGAGGAAGTTGCACCGATCGCCAAAGTCGAAGCTGAACCGAAGCTCGAAGGCCGCCAGATGATGATGGTGCTGGCGCCCCGCTAAGCGATTCCGCTGAAGCGGTCCCGTCAAAGCAAAGGCCGCTTCGGCGGCCTTTTGTTTGTTTTGTCTTCGCCATGATTTCTCCGCAAGTTGCATCGACAAGGATTCCGGTTGCCGGTCCTCGCGGCGAAAGGATTGTCCATGGCCGCTGCGGCACGTTCTCCGATTGAAAGATCGTTCGACGAAATGGGCCGCTATCAGCGGCGCCGGCGCGTCCTGCTGGCGCTGCTGATCGGTGCTTTTTGCGCTTTGCTGATCTTCGGCGGCTCCACCCACGATGAACTGGGCCACGAACGCATAGAGGGGCAGTACGGCATCGCCCTGATACTGATCGGGATCGGCGGCCGGCTCTGGTCGATCCTCTATATCGGCGGCCGCAAGTCGGCCGAACTGGTTGCTACCGGCCCATATTCGGTAATGCGCAACCCGCTGTATTTTTTCTCCACCATAGGGGCCGCCGGCATCGGCGCCCAGACCGGCAGCGTGATCGTCTCGGTGGCGTCGGCGGTTTTGTGCGCGGCCGCGTTCTACATCGTCACGTTGCGCGAGGAACGGCATTTGACGACAGTGCTCGGGGCGCCGTACAAGGACTACATCGCACGGGTGCCGCGGTTTTTTCCCAATCCCCGGCTTTATCGCGATCAGGCCGAGGTCACCTTCACACCGCGCATTTTTAATCACACGCTGCGCGACGGCTTGATGTTCGTGGCTTCCGTACCGTTTTTCGAACTCATCGAGTCCGGACAGGAAAGCGGTGTAATTCCCGTCCTCTTCTGGCTGTATTGAACTGCGGATGCCGCGATCGCCGGCAAGTTCCTCGACGATTGGATTCCCGACATGCTCAATGAAGTTAAATCGGCGCAGGCCGAACAAGCGCAGGCCAGGCGTGCGCTGGGCAGGTATCAGCACGCGCGCAGGATGGTGCTTGCCGCCCTCGTGGTCGTCATGTTCGCAGCGCTGCTGTTTGGCCAGTCTGCTTTTCCTCCCGAAAGCGTGCCGCACGAAACGATCGAAATGGTCGGCGTCCTGCTGATCTTTCTTGGCATTGTCGGGCGCTTGTGGTCGACGCTCTATATCGGCGGACGCAAATCCTCCGAGGTGGTTACCGGCGGACCCTATTCGATCACCCGCAATCCGCTCTATGTCTTCTCCTCGATAGCTGCCGCCGGCGTCGGCGCGCAGATGGGCTCGATCACTGCGGCGATCGGCTTCGCGGTGATTTGCGCCGCCGCCTTTCATGTCGTCATCCTGCGCGAAGAGACGTTCCTGAAGGAGGCCTTCGGAACGCCATTCCAGGCCTATATGGCGCGAGTGCCGCGCTTTTTCCCGAAGCTTTCGCTGTATCAGGAAGGCGACACCGGCGGCTTCAAGCCGCGCCTGCTGCGGACGACGCTGCTGGACGGACTGGTGTTCCTCGTCGCCATGCCGTTTTTCGAATCGATCGACGCCGCCCAGCAATCGGGCATACTGCCGGTGCTGTTCCGTTTCCCATAGGCCCAAGGTGTGTCGGCACAGGGTGTTGCACGCCGGCCCGCTTTGACGTATAGCACCGCCGTTCCCAAAAACCGCCCGGCAGGGCATGCCGTGGCGGTTTCATTTGCTTTTCGGGCTTTGGTCGGCCTGAAGCGAACAAAAAGCGCGATGATGCGCACATAAACGGAGTAGCAAAATGCCCAAGATGAAGACCAAGTCAGCCGCCAAGAAGCGGTTCAAGATCACAGGTACGGGAAAAGTCCTGTCGGCTGCGGCCGGCAAGCGTCACGGCATGATCAAGCGTTCCAACAAGTTCATTCGAAATGCCCGCGGCACGATGGTTCTGGCTGAACCGGATGGCAAGAAGGTCATCAAGAATTTTCTGCCGAACGGCCTCTAAGGCATTCGGTCTGGACAAGTTTTAAGGAGATCATGACATGGCACGCGTAAAAAGAGGCGTCACCTCGCACGCCAAGCACAAAAAGGTCCTGAAAGCCGCCAAGGGTTTCTACGGCCGCCGCAAGAACACCATTCGCATCGCCAAGCAGGCGGTGGAAAAGTCGCTGCAGTATGCCTACCGCGACCGCAAGAACCGCAAGCGTTCGTTCCGCGCTCTGTGGATCCAGCGCATCAATGCCGCGACCCACGAGCATGGCCTGACCTATGGCCGGTTCATCGACGGTCTCAACAAGGCCGGCATCGAGATCGATCGCAAGGTCCTGTCGGACATGGCCATCCACGAGCCGCAGGCATTTGCCGCACTTGTGGCCAAGGCCAAGGTCGCGCTCGAGTACCTCAAGAACACCACGCCGAACGCTTTTGAAAGCGCTGTAGCCTAACCAGCGCCTTCCCAAGCACATCGACACTTGATTTGGGAAACCCGCGCTGGCAGGGCTGGCGCGGGTTTTTCTTTGCCTTCAATCGAGTCTGAAACATGAGTGACATGGAAACTCTCGAAAATTCCCTGATGAGCGACATTTCGTCGGCCGCCGACGAGCAGGCGATCGAAGCCGTGCGTGTTTCAGCGCTCGGCAAGAAGGGCTCGGTCTCCGAAATGCTGAAGACGCTCGGCTCGATGAGCGCAGAAGAGCGCCAGATAAAAGGCCCGGCGATCAACGGTCTCAAGAACCGCATCACCGAGGCGCTTACCGCGCGCCGCGCCGAACTCAAGGACGCAGCGATCGCGGCACGGCTCGCGGCGGAAAAGGTCGACGTCACACTGCCGGTGCGGCAATCGCCGGCCGAGCGCGGCCGCATCCATCCGATCAGCCAGGTCAGCGACGAGATTGCCGCGATCTTCGGCGACCTCGGCTTTGCCATCGCCGAAGGTCCCGATATCGAGACCGATTACTACAATTTCACCGCGCTGAACTTCCCGGAAGGCCATCCGGCGCGCGAGATGCATGACACCTTCTTCTTCCAGCCGGACGAGAAGGGCGAGCGCAAGCTTTTGCGCACCCACACCTCGCCGGTGCAGATCCGCACCATGGAGGTGCAGAAGCCGCCGATCCGAATCGTCATTCCCGGAAAAACCTACCGCCAGGATTCCGATGCCACGCACTCGCCGATGTTCCATCAGGTCGAAGGGCTGGTGATCGACAGATCAGCCAACGTCGCCAACATGAAATGGGTGCTGGAGGAGTTCTGCAAGGCCTTCTTTGAGGTACGCCAGGTCAAGATGCGCTTCCGGCCGAGCTTTTTCCCGTTCACCGAACCCAGCATGGAGGTCGACATCCAGTGCGACCGTTCGCGGCCGGGCGAGGTGCGCTTTGGCGAAGGCTCCGACTGGATGGAGATCCTCGGCTGCGGCATGGTCCACCCCAATGTGCTGAGATATGGCGGGCTCGATCCCAACGAATATCAGGGCTTTGCCTGGGGCATGGGCATCGATCGCATCGCCATGCTGAAATACGGCATGCCGGACCTGCGCGCCTTCTTCGACGCCGATGTGCGCTGGCTGTCGCATTACGGCTTCCGGCCGCTCGACATGCCGACGCTGTTCGCAGGCTTGAGCACATGACAGCGGCCCACACCGGCGGCTGCCGCTGCGGCGCCGTGCGGTTCGAGGCTTCGGCCGAACCGCACCATGTCAGCTATTGCCATTGCGGCGATTGCCGGCGGGCCAGCGGCGCGCCGGTATCGGCCTTCGTCGGCTTCATCACCGAGCAGGTCGCCTTCACGGGCAAGGCGCTGAAGATGTTCGAGAACGGGCCGGTGACGCGCTCCTTTTGCGGCATCTGCGGTTCGCCGATCGCCTATGTCGATGAGCGGCTGGCCGACCACATCTATTTCATGCTCGGCGCCATGGATATGCCGGCCTATTTCAAGCCGACGCACCACGCCCATGTGCGCGAGCAGCTTCCCTTCGTGCACATGCCGGATGACTTGCCGAGACATCTGAAGACCAGCGTGCCCAGACCAGACGGAACACAGTCATGAAATTCACCCTCTCCTGGCTCAAGGACCACCTCGAGACCGACGCCTCGCTCAACGAGATCGTCGAGCGGCTGACCTCGATCGGCCTCGAAGTCGAGCATGTCGACGACAGATCGAGCCTAAAACCCTTCGTCATCGCCAAGGTGCTGGCGGCGGTGCAGCACCCAGATGCCGATCGGTTGCGCGTGCTGACGGTCGATACCGGCGACGGCAAGGCACCCGTGCAGGTTGTGTGTGGAGCGCCGAACGCCCGCGCGGGCCTGATCGGCGCCTTTGCAGCACCCGGCACCTATATTCCGGGCATCGACGTGACGCTGACGGTCGGCAAGATCAGGGGCGTCGAAAGCCACGGCATGATGTGCTCCGAGCGTGAGCTTGAGCTTTCCGAGGAGCATGACGGCATCATCGATCTGCCGGCCGATGCGCCGGTCGGCACCAGCTTCGCCGCCTATGCGCATCTCGACGATCCGGTCATAGAGATCAATTTGACGCCGAACCGTCCGGATGCGACCAGCGTCTACGGCATTGCCCGCGATCTGGCGGCGAGCGGGCTCGGCCGCCTCGTCGGCGGCGCGATCATGCCACACGCCGGCAGTGGCATGTGCCCGGTGAAGGTGACGATCGATGCCCCGGAGCTCTGCCCCGGCTTCGCCCTGAGATTGGTGAAAGGCGTGAACAACGGTCCGTCGCCGAAATGGCTGCAGCAGCGGCTGATCGCCATTGGGCTTCGGCCGATCAGCGCGCTGGTCGATATCACCAATTTCGTCACCTTCGATCGCGGCCGGCCGCTGCATGTGTTCGACGCGAACAAGGTCGCCGGCAACCTTACCGTGCGCCGGGCGCGTGACGGTGAAACGGTGCTTGCGCTTGACGGCCGCGAATACACGCTGACGCCTGACATGTGCGTGATAGCAGACCAGGAGGGCGTCGAATCGATCGCCGGTATCATGGGCGGCGAGCATTCCGGCTGCGACGAGAACACAAGCGATGTGCTGATCGAATCGGCGCTGTGGGATCCGATCACCACGGCCCGCACCGGCAGGACGCTCGGCATCATCAGCGATGCGCGCTACCGGTTCGAGCGCGGCGTCGATCCTGAATTCATGGTGCCCGGCGTGGAACTGGCGACCAAGCTGGTGCTGGATTTCTGCGGCGGCACGCCGACCGAAACCGAAGTCGTCGGCTATGCCGGTCACGCGCCGAAGATCGTTTCCTTCCCGCTGTCGGAAGTGAGGCGGCTGACCGGCACAGAGGTGCCCATGGAGGAGAGCCTCGCCATTCTTTCGCGCCTTGGCTTCAAGCCGGAAGGCGCGGGCGATGTCGTCAATGTGGCGGTGCCGTCCTGGCGGCCGGATGTCGACGGCAAGGCCGATCTGGTCGAGGAGGTCATGCGCATCCATGGCGTCGACAACATCGCGCCGCAGCCGCTCGGCGCGCATGATGCCGTCAACGCCAAGATCCTGACTGTCCTGCAGGTCCGCACCCGCGCCGCCAAGCGGGCGCTGGCGGTGCGCGGCATGATGGAGGCGGTCACCTGGTCGTTCATTCCGGCAAAACATGCCGAACTGTTCGGCGGCGGCCAGAGCGCACTGAAGCTCGCCAACCCAATCGCTGCCGACATGTCCGATATGCGGCCGTCGCTGCTGCCCGGCCTGATCGCCGCCGCGCAGCGCAATGCCGACAAGGGCATCGGCGATGTAGCGCTGTTCGAAGTGTCCGGCACCTACGAGGGCGATGCGGCCGACCAGCAGCGGCGCGTCGCCGCCGGCGTGCGGCGCGGCACCGCCAGGCTCGACGGTTCCGGCCGCCACTGGGCCGGCAATGCCGGTCCGGTCGGCGTGTTCGACGCCAAGGCCGACGCGATCGCAGCACTCGAAGCCTGCGGCGCGCCGGTCGAGCGGCTGCAGATCGAGGCCGGCGGCCCGGCCTGGTATCATCCCGGCCGCTCCGGCACGATCAAGCTCGGGCCGAAGGTCATTTTGGGCACGTTTGGCGAGTTCCACCCGAAGACGCTGGAAGAACTCGACGTCTCCGGGCCGCTCTGCGGCTTCGAGGTTTTCATCGATGCCGTGCCCGAGCCGAAGGCCAAGCCGACGCGGACAAAACCGAGACTGGAACTGTCCGCCTTCCAGGCGGTCAAGCGCGATTTCGCCTTCGTCGTCGACAAGGCGGTCGAAGCCGGCACGCTGACCCGCGCAGCCCTTGCCGCCGACAGGAAGCTGATCACCAACGTCTCGGTCTTCGACGTGTTCGAAGGGGCGTCACTCGGCGCCGCCAAGAAATCGATCGCCATCGAAGTGTCGATCCAGCCGGTCGAAAAGACGCTGACCGACGAGGATTTCGAGACGCTGGCGAAGCGCATCGTCGAGAATGTGCATAAGCAGACCGGCGGCGTGCTGCGGGCCTAAGTTGCAAACCAAGAAGGGGCACCGCGCCATCTTGCCTTCTCCCCTTGTGGGAGAAGGTGGATTGGCGCGTAGCGCCAAGACGGAAGAGGGGTGTTGGACGGAGCGCGGCTTTTGCCAAGCTGGAACACCCCTCATCCGTCGCCTTCGGCGACACCTTCTCCCACAAGGGGAGAAGGCAGAGCCGCGCGAGACCTCACGCTGGCGCTCGCCCCCGGAACTCAAGCCTGAAGGGATTTCATAGCCGCTGTTATCCATTGACCAGCGCCAGCATTTCTTCGGTGTAGCGCTTGCCGACGACCTTCTCCGGCGACAGGGCGTCGCCAATGGCCGCCACTTCCGCCTGGCTCAGCGCAATCTGTGCTGCTGCCGCGTTCTGCTCGAGATGGCGGATTTTTCGTGCGCCGGGGATCGGTACGATGAAATCGCCCTGATGCAGTACCCAGGCGAGTGCCAGCTGCGCCGGCGTCACGCCCTTGCCCGCCGCCATTGCCTCCAGCGTCGCGACAACAGCTGCATTGGCCGCCATGGCGTCGGCCTGGAAGCGCGGTAGTCCACGCCGCCAGTCATCGGCGCCGAGTACCTCTGGCTTGGCGATCGTTCCGGTCAGCAGGCCGCGGCCGAGCGGGCTGTAGGGGACAAAGCCGATGCCGAGCTCGCGGCAGACGGCGAACACCTCTTCCTCCGGATCGCGGCTCCACAGCGAATATTCGCTTTGCACGGCTGATATCGGATGCACCGCATGCGCCCGGCGGATGGTCGCGGCACTCGCCTCAGACAGACCGAGCGCGCGCACCTTGCCCTCGCGCACCAGCTCGGCCATGGCGCCGACCGTATCCTCGATCGGCACATTGGGATCGACGCGATGCTGGTAGTACAGGTCGATCACCTCGACGCCTAGCCGCTTCAGCGACGCTTCGGCCACCGCCTTGACGTGTACGGGGCGGCTGTCGACGCCGGCCATGCGCTCGACGCCGTTACCTTCTTCAAGGATTTTGAAGCCGAATTTCGTCGCGATCGTCACCTGGTCACGCACCGGCTTCAGCGCCTTGCCGAGCAGGATCTCATTCTCGTACGGGCCATAGACCTCGGCCGTGTCGAAGAAATTGACGCCGATATCGACGGCGCGGCGCAGCGTGGCGATCGCGTCCACCTCCGGCTGGCCGCCATAGCCGAAGCTCATGCCCATGCAGCCGAGGCCGACCGGATAGACGTCAAGTTCATTTCCAAGCTTGCGGGTTTGCATCACGCGTCTCCTTGTTGTGATGCGGCAGAGATAGCGCCTTGCACCGCGTTCGATAATCGGCTCTCATTTGCACGGGCTGTTCCAAGAAATAGATCAATGAAGCGAACTCATCTTTCCCAACTCGCGGTGCTGGCTACCGTCGCCCAGTGCGGCAGCTTTCGCGGCGCGGCCAAGGAGCTCGCCATCGCGCCATCGGCAGTCAGCCACGCGGTTTCCAGCCTGGAGGCGCGTCTTGGCGTGCGGCTCCTGGCGCGCAGCACGCGCAGCGTCGCCCCGACCGAGGAAGGCGCACAGCTGCTCGAGCGGCTGAGGCCGGCGCTGTCGGAAATCGATCTGGCGCTGGAATCGGCGGTCGAGGCGCGCGACCGGCCGGCTGGCAATCTCCGGCTGACCGTGCCGCGCACCGCCGCCCACCTGGCGCTGACGCCGCGGCTCTGTGCCTTTGCATCGGCCTATCCCGACATCGTGCTGGAGATCGTCATCGAAGACCGCTTCACCGATGTGGTCGAAGGCGGCTTCGACGCCGGCGTCCGGCTCGGCGAGAGCCTGCAGCGCGACATGATCGCTGTGCGCATCGGGCCAAACCTTCGCGGCGCCGTCGTCGGCGCGCCATCCTATTTCGCGACCATGCCCATGCCGCGCCATCCACACGATCTCGTCGGTCACCGTTGCATCCGCTTCCGTTTCTCCAGCGGCATCCTCTACCGCTGGGAATTCGAGAAGGACGGCGAGGAGATCGAGCTGGCGGTGCAAGGGCCGCTGATCCTCGACGAGGACCATCTGATCGCCAATGCGGCGGCCGACGGCGCTGGGCTTGCCTTCCTGTTCGAGGACTATGTCCGCGAGGCGTTGGCCACCGGCCGGCTCATTCGCGTGCTGGAAGACTGGTGCCCGCCCTTCGACGGTTTCTTCGCCTACTACCCGAGCCGCCGCCAGATGCGGCCGGCGCTGCGAGCCTTTGTCGATTTCTTCAAGGTAAGCAGATGAAAGCCGGCTTGTGGGAGCGCCGTCGGCTTCGACATGACACATACAGGTAGAAGGGGATAGCCTTTGCAGGACCTGGTTTCCTCGCCCCTCTTTGCGGAGACGAGGAACCCAAGCTCTGCAGAGGGCAGCGCCGGCATCCGAACAAGCCGAGACGGTCGCCTTGCTCGCTGCCATGCTTCGCATTGGCTTTTTTGCCGATTTCAGGCAAACCTCCACGCCTGCAATTTGAAGAGGGAGAAGCCTGATGTTCCGATGGGGTGTTTTGTCGACGGCCAAGATCGGCCGCGAGCATCTTTTGCCTGCAATGGTCGAGGCGGAGAACGGCGTGCTGTCGGCGATCGCCAGCCGCGACCTGTCGAAAGCCCGTGCCCTGGCCGATCGTTTCGGCGCCCCCCATGCCTTCGGTTCCTATAGCGAGCTGCTCGCATCCAGGGATGTCGACGGCGTCTACATCCCGCTGCCGACCGCCCAGCATGTCGAATGGACGGCCAAGTCGATCGAGGCCGGCAAGCATGTTCTGGTCGAAAAGCCGCTGGCGCTCGACGCCAGGGACATTCCGCCGCTGATCAAGCTGCGCGACGCCAAAAACGTGCTGGTTTGCGAAGCCTTCATGGTCGTCTACCACCCGCAATGGATCAAGGTGCGCGAGCTGATCGGCAACGGCGCCATCGGCCGGCTGCGCCATGTCCAGGGCGCGTTCTCCTACTACAATGTCGATCCCAAGAACATGCGCAACCAGCTCGACCTCGGTGGCGGCGCGCTGCCCGACATCGGCGTCTACCCGACGGTGTCGACGCGCTTTTCGACGGGCAAGGAGCCGTTGCGCGTCCAGGCGACGATCGAGCGCGACAAGACATTCGGCACCGACATCTATTCTTCGATCCGCGCCGATTTCGGCGACTTCGAATTGTCGTTCTATCTGTCGACGCAGATGGCGGCGCGGCAGGTGATGGTGTTCCACGGCGAGAAGGGCTTCATCGAGGTGCTTTCGCCGTTCAACGCCGGCATCTACGACCATCATCGCATCGAGCTGCACAACCAGAACCACAGCGAGGCGCAAGTGTTCCGCTTCCCCGGCATGCAGCAGTACCGGCTGGAGGTCGAGGCCTTCGCGCGGGCGGCACAGGGCGGCACCGACCGCGTCTTCACGCTGGAAGAGTCCGTGCTCAACCAGAAGGTCATCGACGCCATCTTCCGCGCCGGCGAGAAGGAAGGCTGGGAGACGGTCTGACAATCGTCAAGCCGGGGAGGAGAAAGTGGCTGACGATGCGGATGTGATCATTGTCGGCGCCGGCCTTGCCGGGCTCGTCGCGGCGGCCGAGCTGGCCGAGGCCGGCAAGAAGACCATCGTTGTCGACCAGGAGCCTGAACAGTCGCTCGGCGGCCAGGCGTTCTGGTCGCTTGGCGGCATCTTCCTCGTCGATTCGCCCGAGCAGCGGCGCATGCGCATCCGCGATTCGCATGATCTGGCGCTCGAGGACTGGCTTGGCACCGCCGCCTTCGACCGTGCGGAAGATTTTTGGCCGCGCCGCTGGGCCGAGGCCTATGTCGGCTTCGCCGCCGGCGAGAAGCGCTCCTGGCTGACGCAGCACGGCATGAAGTTCTTCCCAATCGTCGGCTGGGCCGAGCGCGGCGGCGGCAACGCCGTCGGCCACGGCAATTCGGTGCCGCGCTTTCACGTCACCTGGGGCACCGGGCCGGGCGTGCTCGACCCGTTCGTACGGCGCGTGCGCGAGGCCGAGAATAGCGGGCTGATCCGCTTCAAATTCCGCCACCGGGTCAACGAACTGACGCGGACAGGCGCCGTCGTGAATGGCGTGCGCGGCGACATGCTTGAGCCGAGCGATGTCGAGCGCGGCCGCAGGAGTTCGCGCGACATCGCCGGCGACTTCGAGTTCAAGGCGCAAGCGGTCATCGTCGCCTCCGGCGGCATCGGCGGCAATCCCGAGCTTGTCCGTAAAAACTGGCCGCAGCGGCTCGGCACGCCGCCCAAGTGCATGATCTCTGGCGTTCCCGACCATGTCGACGGCCGCATGCTGGCGATCACCGAACAGGCCGGCGGCAGCATCATCAACCGCGACCGCATGTGGCACTATGTCGAAGGCATCAGGAACTGGGCGCCGCTCTGGACCGACCATGCAATCCGCATCCTGCCCGGCCCGTCGTCGCTGTGGCTCGACGCCCGCGGCAAGCGCCTGCCGGTCCCGCTCTATCCCGGCTTCGACACGCTGGGCACGCTCAGCCACATCATGAGCACCGGCTTCGATTATTCCTGGTTCATCCTGACCAAAAAGATCATCCAGAAGGAGTTCGCGCTGTCGGGCTCCGAGCAGAACCCCGACCTCACCGGAAAAAGCTGGCGCCAGGTGCTTGGCCGCGCCACATCGGGCGTTCCCGGTCCGGTAAAGGCGTTCATGGAGAAGGGCGAGGATTTCATCGTCGAGCCTGATTTGCCGGCGCTGGTCGCCCGCATGAACGCGCTTGTCGGCGGCGAGCCGCTGCTCGAACTGGCGCAGGTCGAGCACGAAATCCGCGCCCGTGACCGGCAGCTCGACAATCCGTTCTCCAAGGATATGCAGATCACCGCCTTGCGCGGCGCCCGAGCCTATCTCGGCGACCGGCTGATCCGCACGGCCAAGCCGCACAAGATGCTCGACCCTGCCAATGGGCCGCTGATCGCGGTCAGGCTCAACATCCTGACCCGCAAGACGCTGGGCGGCTTGCAGACCGATCTCGACAGCCGTGTCCTGGGTAGCGATGGCCAGCCGGTCGAGGGATTGTACGCGGTCGGCGAAGCCGCCGGTTTCGGCGGCGGCGGCATGCATGGCTATGCGGCGCTGGAAGGGACGTTTCTTGGCGGCTGCATTTTTTCAGGCCGCGGCGCCGGCCGGGCGGCGTCGCGGGCAGTGGGGTAGGACCCTCACCAGATCCATTCGCCGCGTCCCAGAGCCGATACCGCGTCGACGATCCGGGTAAAGCTCGAGCGCGCACGACCGACCGTGTGCCGGCCTCTGAGATAGCCATGCACCAGTCCCGGCTCTTCGAACCAGTAGGCGTGACCCTCCTCCGCGACGAGGCGGTCGCGATAGGCCTCGCCGTCTGACGACAGCGGGTCGCATTGGGCGGTGATCAGCACAGTCGGCGGCAGATTGGCAAAATCGGCATCGGCCAGCGGCGACAGCGTGAGATCGCCGGTGCGGTCTTCGCCGCCGGTCCTGATATTCGTGTAGAAATCGAGGTCGCGGACCGTCAGCATCGGCGCCTCGGCATGGGTCACGTAAGAGCCTTGCGAGCGGTCGCCGCCAAGGCCGGGATAGATCAGCACCTGGCCGATCGGCCTTCGTGCATGGCCGCGCGTCGCATGGCTGACCGCGGCGGCAAGATTGCCGCCGGCGCTGTCGCCGCAAAGCAGGATCGGGCGCTTGTAGGTCGTCGCCGCCCATTCGAAGGCGCTGATGGCATCGTCGAAGCCGGCCGGATGCAGATGTTCCGGCGCCAGCCGGTAATCGACCGAAACCAGCTCATAGCCGGTGCGGCTGCAAAGCTCGGCACAGAGGTCGTCATGGCTGTCGAGCCCGCCAAGGATAAAACCGCCGCCATGGAAATAAAGCACCATCGCCGCCGCTTCCGGCGCGGGTGTGCGGTAGATGCGGATCGGGATGGGATGCGAAGGCGTGGCAATGGCGGTGGTCTCCGCCGTAACGTTGTCTGGGTGGCCGGCAGAGAATTCACGGCACATGCGGTCGTAGATGTCGCGCTGCTGATCGATCGTGTAGTCGATCGCATCAGGCGGAAAATAGGAATTGGTCCGCTCGATGAAGGCCCAGGTCTCGGCGTCGATGAGCTTTTTGTAGTCGGTCATGGACGCTGACCGGATCGCAACGAATTCGCCCAGGCACCCCCCTCTGGCCTGCCGGCCATCTCCCCCGCAAGGGGGGAGATCGGCAGCTTCACCTGCGGCGCTCTTCTTGCAGCGTTGACGATTGGCGAAAGCAGAAATGACATCCAATCTCCCCCCTTGCGGGGGAGATGCCCGGCAGGGCAGAGGGGGGTGTGAAGGAACGCCATCATCTCAGCAGTGTCACTTCCCTTTCCACACCGGGTCGCGCTTTTCGGCGAAGGCGCGAAAACCTTCGAGATTGTCCTCCGAGCCGTACAGTGCGTCAACCGTCGGCAATTGGCGGCGCGTCACCCGGTTCATCGCGTCCTGGAAGGTGAGCGCTTCGGCAACCCGCGCCGTCTCCTTGATCGCGGCAAAGACCAGCGGCGGACCGCCGGCCAGCAGCCGGGCGATCTCCCAGACGCGATCCTCGAGCTTCTCCTTGGGCAGCACCTCGTTGACCAGACCCCAGCGATGCGCTTCGGCGACATCCATCCAGCGGCCGGTGAGCAAAAGGTCCATGGCGACATGATAGGGAATGCGCTTCGGCAGCTTGATCGTCGCTGCATCGGCCAGCGTGCCGGCGCGAATTTCCGGCAGCGCAAAGGAGGAGTGATCCGACGCGTAGATGAGGTCGCACGACAGCGCCAGCTCGAAGCCGCCGCCGACCGCCATGCCATTGACGCAGGCGATGACCGGCTTGTTGAGATCGCGCAGTTCCTGCAGTCCGCCGAACCCGCCGACGCCATAGTCGCCATCGACCGCATCGCCGCCGGCCGCGGCTTTCAGGTCCCAGCCGGCGCAGAAGAACTTGTCGCCGGCAGTCTTGACGATGGCGACCCGCAGATCCGGATCGTCGCGGAACGCCTTGAAGGTCTCACCCATCAGCCGCGAGGTGTTGAGGTCGATGGCATTGGCCTTGGGCCGATCGAGCGTGACTTCGAGGATCGTGCCCTCGCGGCGGGTGGTGATGACGTCAGACATTCTTGTTTTCTCCAAGCACCAGCAGCGCGTCGGCGATCCAAGCGCCTTTGCCTTGCGCGCAGACGATCAGCGGGTTGATGTCGAGCTCCTCGATCTCGCCGGCATTTTGCTGCACGAAGGCGGCAATGCCTGATATCGCTTCAATGGCCGCCGCGAGATCGGCCTTGGGCCGGCCGCGATAGCCTTCGAGCAGCGGGAACAATTTTAGCCCGCGCAATGCCGCCTCGATGTCGTCGCGGGTCGCCGGCAGCATCAGCGTGACGCTGTCGCGCAGCAGCTCGACCAGCACGCCGCCGGTGCCCAGCGTCATCACCGCGCCGAACATCGGGTCACGGGTGAAGCCGACGAGCAGCTCGGCGACGCCGTCGCGCACCATGCGCTCGACATAGAGGCCGGTGCCGAGCGCATCGAGATCATGGGCGGCCGTGCTGACGGATTCGGCGTCCCTGAGGTTGAGCCGAACCGCGTCAAGCTCGGATTTGTGGGTGACGCCCAAAGCCTTCAGCGCCACCGGAAAACCGAGCGCCATCGAGGAGATGACCGCCTCGACCGCATTGCCGGCGCGTTCACCCCTCGGCACGGGGAGCCCAGCCTCGATCAGCCGCGCTTTCGCCTCGGCCTCATCAGGCGTGACATGGTCGCCGGCCGGCGCCCCGGAAGCGGAGGTGTCGATCGGCTGCGCCTGCGGCTCGCGCCAGGCCCAGCCGATGAAGGCGGCCGCCTGGGCGGCGTCCATGGCTTCGGAAATGCCGAACAACGGCACCATGCCGCGTCCCATCAGGCCGGCGGTGTATTCCTCGGGCAGGTTTTCCGGCAGCGAGGAGACGATTGCGCCCTGCGCCTTGTTGGTCTTCAGCGCCGATTCGAAGGCGCGCAGCGTCGTCCACCAGTCGGTGTCGGAGCAGCGGTCGGGGCGCGGGAAATCGAGCACCAGCATATTGAGGTCGAAGCCGCCCGACACCATCGCGGTGAAGGTGGCGGTCATCGCCGGCTCGTTGTTCCAGATGAAGGTGTGGTAGTCGAGCGGATTGGCCACCGCAACCAGCGGCCCGAGCGTCGATTTGACGTGGGCGCGGTGGGTGTCGGTCAGCGCCGGGAAGTTGACCCAGCGGCCTTCGGCGCTGTCGGCCATGACAGACGCCTCGCCGCCCGAACAGCTCATCGACGACAGCCGGTAGCCGGGCAGGGGACCGGTGACGTGCAGCAGCTTCAGGGCCTCGATGAAGGCCGGGATGGAATCGACGCGGGCTATGCCGAGCCGCTTCAGGAAGGCGCCCGAGGCAGCGTCCGAGCCGGCCAGCGACGCGGTATGCGACACCGTTGCTTGCCGCGCCTGCTCGGAGCGGCCAACCTTCATGGCGATGATCGGTTTCTTCAGCTCTCGCGCCCGCGCGGCCAGCCTTTCGAATCCGGCTACCGAATCGAACGCCTCGATATGCAGGCCGAGCGAAGTGACCCGATCGTCCTCGATCAGGCCGAGCGCCATTTCCGAAAGGCCGGTCTGTGCCTGGTTGCCGGCGGTCATCAGGAAGGCGATCGGCAGGCCGCGCTTCTGCATCGTCATGTTGATGGCGATGTTCGACGACTGGGTGATGATGGCGACCCCGCGGCCACCCTCGGCAAGCCTGATGCCGCCATGCTGGTCGGGCCATAAAAGCGCGCCGTCGGCATAATTGATCAGGCCGTAGCAGTTCGGCCCGATGATCGGCATCTGGCCCGCCGCAGCGACCAGTTCCGCCTGCAATCGCTCGCCATGCTCGTCATAAGCCTCGGTCTCGAGAAAACCGGCGGCAAAGCAGACGGCGCCGCCGGCACCGCGCTCGGCCAGCGCCTTGACCACCTCGATCGTCAAATGCCGGTTGACGCCGACAAAGGCCGCGTCCGGCGCGCCGGGCAGGTCGGCCACCGAGCGGTAGGCCTTGCGGGCGGCGACTTCATCCTTGGTCGGGTGCACCGGCCAGATCTCGCCGGCAAAGCCCATCTTGATCGACTGCGCGACGACGGCGGCGGCCTGCGCGCCGCCGAACACGGCGATCGTTCGCGGGCGCAAGAGGCGCTCAAGTTTGTGCATTTATCAGCCCCCGAACGGGCGCAGCAGCGCCCGTGAAATGATGTGGCGCTGGATTTCCGACGTGCCTTCCCAGATGCGCTCGACGCGGGCGTCGCGCCAGATGCGCTCCAGCGGCAGATCATCCATCAGCCCCATGCCGCCATGGATCTGGATCGCCTCGTCGGCGACGAAGGCAAGCATTTCGGTGGCCTTCAGCTTGGCCATGGCCATGTCCTGATCGGTGACGGTGCCCTGATCGTACTTCCAGCCGGCTTCGAACACCATCAGGTCGGCCGCTTTCAGTTCGGTCGCCATATCGGCAAGCTTGAATGAAACGCCCTGGAACTTGCCGATCTGCTGGCCGAACTGCTGGCGTTGCGCGGCGTATTCGATCGCATGGCCAAGCGCCCGCTCGGCCCGGCCGAGACAGGTGGCGCCGACCTGCAGGCGGGTTGCACCAAGCCACGAATTGGCGACGTCGAAACCCTTGTGGACCTCGCCCAGAACCTGGGCTCCGGGCAGCCGGCAATCGTCGAATTCGAGGATGGCGTTGGTGTAACCGCGGTGCGAGACGTTGCGGTAGCCGTCACGCACCGTAAAACCCTTGGTGCCCTTGTCGACGAAGAAGGCGGTGATCTTCTTGCGTTTTCCACGCGGCGTCTCCTCTTCGCCCGAAGCCATGAAGACGATGGCGAAGTCGGCAAGATCGGCGTGGCTGATGAAGTGCTTGGTGCCGTTCAGCACCCAGTCGTCGCCATCCTGCACGGCGGTCGCCTTCATGCCGCGCAGATCGGAGCCGGCACCCGGCTCGGTCATCGCCAGGCAATCCCATTTCTCGCCGCGAATGCAGGGATAGAGATACTTTTCGCGCTGCTCCGGCGTGCCGGCCAAGAGGATGTTGGATGGCCGCGCCACGCAGGTCCAGTGCAGTGCGTAATTGGCGCGGCCGAGCTCCTTCTCGTAAAGCAGCCAGGTCACCGTATCGAGGCCGGCGCCACCGACCTCCGCAGGCATGTTGGCGGCATAGAGCCCGGCTTCGATCGCCTTGGCCTTGATCTCCTCGATCAGCTCGCGCCGCAGCGCGCCGGTGCGCTCGACCTCGCGCTCATGCGGGTAAAGCTCGTTCTCGACGAAGGTGCGCGTCGTCTCGACGATCAGTTTCTGTTCCTCGGAGAGGCCAAAATCCATGGTCTCAGCCTTTCTTCTTTTTCTTCGGCTTTTCGGCCTTGGCCTTCTCGGCCGCCTTGGAGGCGGTGGGCTTCTTCGCCGCAAGCTTGGCGAGCTGCTTGGTATAGTCCTTGTGCAAGGCGCCGGCGCCCCAGCCCCTGCCTTTGTTCTGCTTCGACAGCGCATCCATGATGGCGACCAGATTGTCGTCGCGGATCTTTTCGAGCTCGCGGATCGACAGGCCATCCGCCTGATCGTCCGACTGCGTGGCGATCAGGTCGACCAGTTCGTCGTTGAACTCCGGCACATCCATCAGCTTGGTCCACGGCCATTTCAGGCACGGCCCGAACTGCGCCATGAAATGGCGCATGCCGGCCTCGCCGCCGGCGACGCGGTAGACCTGGAACATGCCCATCTGCGCCCAGCGCAGGCCGAAGCCATAGCGCATGATGTCGTCGAGTTCCTCGACCGTGCAGATGCCGTCCTTGATCAGCCACAGCGCCTCGCGCCATGCCGCCTCCAGCAGGCGGTCGCCGACGAACGCCTCGATCTCCTTGCGGATCACCACCGGTTTCATGCCGATCGAGGCGTACATCTCCTTGGCGACCTCGATCGCCTCGGGAAAGGTCTGCTCGCCGCCGACGATCTCGACCAGCGGAAGCAAATAGACCGGGTTGAATGGATGGCCGACGACCAGCCGTTCCGGATGCTTCTTCATCGCCACCTGCATGTCGGTCGGCTTGATGCCGGAGGTCGAGGAGCCGACGATGGCATTGGCCGGCGCATAGAGGTCGATCTCGGCCAGCACGCGGTGTTTCAGGTCGAGCCGTTCCGGCACGCTTTCCTGGATGAAATCGGCATCGGCGACGGCGTCGGCAATGGTCTTGGCAAAGGTCAATTTGCCTTCTTTTGGCAGGCCGTCGGGCAGCATCTGCTTGTAGGCGCGGCGCGCGCCTTTCATCACTTCGCCGACCTTGCGCGCGGCTTCGGGGTCGGGATCGAAAATCGACACGTCGATGCCGTTCAAGAGCAGCCGCGCCACCCAGCCGGCGCCGATGACGCCGCCGCCGATTGCAGCTGCCTTGGTGATGATGCTCATGCGGAGGCTCCGGTTCTTGTCCTGGCTTTTTCCAGGTCGATGAGAGGCACGCGCTCGCCGGCGCGGATCACGGTGGGGTCATAGGCCCTGCGCGCAAACACCTCGAGCACGAATGGCCGGAAGAAGTCGATCGGCAACGTCTCGTAGTCGGGGTCGAAGCTCGACTGGTCCCAGCGCTCACAGAACTGGTCGCAATCGTCGAAATAAAGGTGGCCGGCGAAACGGTCGCGCGCATGCGGATTGCCGCCGAGATGGTGGGCGTAATAGAGGCGCTGGAAGTCGCCGTGCTTTTCCACAACCCAGGTGCACTGCTCGCGCACGAAAGGTTTTAGAACCGAAGCTGCATATTCGTCGTGATTGTACGGTGCGTAGACGTCGCCGATGTCGTGCAGTAGCGCGCAGACGATCCAGTCGGTGTCGGCGCCGTCGCGCCATGCGCGCGTCGCCGCCTGCAGCGAATGGCCGAGCCGGGTGATCTGGTAGCCGGACAGGCCTTCGTCGAGTTGGACAAGCGCGTCAAGCAGCCGTTCGCCGGTCTTCGCCGCATAGTCGATCTCGTGCTCGGTGAGGAACGCGTAATCGTCGCGGTCGCCATCCTTCATTGCGGTGAATTTCACGGTCTTCATCGGCGGCTTCTCCCTACCGATTGCTTGTTCAAAGCGGTGCGCGCTTCGTCAAATTGAGCTTCTTGCGCACTTCATCGGGGCCGATGACCCTTGCGCCCATGTTCGACACGATGCTGACCGCCCGCTCGACCAGCTGCGCATTGGTTCCCAGCACGCCCTTGTCGAGCCAGAGATTGTCCTCGAGCCCGACGCGGACATTGCCGCCGGCCAGCACCGCGGCGGCGGCATAGGCCATCTGGTTGCGGCCGATGGAGAACGCCGACCAGGTCCAACCCGACGGCACATTGTTGACCATCGCCATAAAAGTGTTGAGATCGTCCGGCGCGCCCCATGGCACGCCCATGCACAATTGCACGAGAGCATCCGGGTCCAGCACCTTTTCCTCGACCAGTTGCTTGGCAAACCACAGATGGCCGGTGTCGAAGGCCTCGATCTCCGGCTTGACGCCAAGCGCCGTCATCATGCCGCCCATGGCGCGCAGCATGCCTGGCGTGTTGGTCATGACATAGTCGGCCTCGGCGAAATTCATGGTGCCGCAGTCGAGCGTGCAGATCTCCGGCAGGCACTGGCGCACATGCTCCACGCGGTTGGTGGCGCCGCCCATATCGGTGGCTTTCTCGTTCAGCGGCAGCGGGTTTTCTGGCGAGCCGAACACCATGTCGCCGCCCATGCCGGCGGTCAGGTTCAGCACCACGTCGACGTCTGCCGCACGGATGCGCTCGGTCACTTCGCGATAAAGCTGCACGTCGCGGCGCGGCCTGCCGGTTTCGGGGTCGCGCACATGGCAGTGAACGATCGCCGCACCCGCCTTTGCCGCGTCGATGGCGGAATCGGCGATCTGCTTGGGCGAGCGCGGCACATGTTGGCTGCGGTCTTGCGAGCTGCCGGACCCGGTTATGGCACAGGTAATGAAGACCTCACGGTTCATCGCAAGCGGCATCGACTTTTCTCCCAATCAGCACAGATGGTCCCGATCAAACATGGGCCCAATCGAACAGATGGCAACAATGCCTGACTTGCCGGAAACTGTTTTGCATTTTACGAAGTGCGTATGATCAAAAACGAAAAGTCGTCGATCTTTCGCGCCGAACGGTTGCCGCTCAAGGTGACGCTGCTGGTGTTTTCCGGGTCGTCGATCATGTGTGTGGCCTCGGCCGTCGATCCGCTGCGCGCCGCCAACCGTATTGCCGGCGAGACGCTGTTCGATTTCAGGCTGGTTTCGGTGACCGGCGAAGCGCCGGTCGCCCCCAACCGCCCACCCGCACCACAGGTGGGGGCGCCCCCCCCGGCGAGGGGGGGGGGGGCGGGGGGGGGCGCCCCCCCCGGACCACCGGGCGGGGGGCCCGCCGCGACCTCGCCGCGG
>NZ_JBVVQB010000005.1:183364-236020 GCF_055811775.1 Mesorhizobium sp. WSM4844
CCTTCTTTTTTGTGGGGCGCGGCGCGCGGCGAGCCGCGGCGCGCCCCAAACTTTTTGGCCGGCTCCTTGTTGTTCTTTTTCTGGGTGTTTTCGGGGCCGGCCCACGCGCGGGCCACCACATGCGGCCTGCCGGTTGCGGTCAGCGGCCGCTTCGATGCGGCGGATACGACGGATGTGCTTGTCGTCGTCGCCGGTTTCGGCACGCAGAACTATGCCACGTCGGCCCTGCTTGCCGGCCTGCGCCGAGCGGGGCGCGCCGCACGCGCCTGCGGCGGCGTCGAAGCCGGTACCTGGCTGGTCGCCCGCGCCGGCCTGCTGGAAGGGCGCAGCGCCACCACCCATTGGGAGGACATGGAGGATTTTTCCTCGGCCTTTCCCGATGTCGACGTCCGCCCCGACCGCTACGTCATCGACGGGCCGGTCTTCACCTCCGGTGGCGCTTCGCCGACCTTCGACCTGATGCTGCATCTGATCCGCACGCGGCTCGGCATGGCCGTTGCGCTCGATGTGGCAAGTGTTTTCATCTACGACCAGGCACGCGCCGCGACCGACGCGCAGCCTTTGGTCTCGCTCGGCCGCCTCGACGGCTACGATCCGCGGCTTGCGCAAGCCATCCGGCTGATGGAAACCCATGTCGACCAGCCCTTGACCATTGCCGCGGTGGCAAAGCGCGCCGGGGTGACGGCACGAACGCTGGAGAGCATCTTTCGCAAGTCGATCGGCGAGACGCCGGGCGCCTATTATCTCAGGCTGCGGCTGGGTGCCGCGCGCCGGCTGGTGGTCGACACGCGCGTGGCCATGGCCGATATTGCCGGGCGAACGGGGTTCTCGTCCGCCGCGGCATTTTCCAGAGCGTTTTCAAGAGCTTTCGGCGAAGCGCCGGTCAGGCTGCGTAGGAAATAGTCGGGATCAGGCAGCGTCCTGGCGGTCGCTTTTGCCGTCGATATGCGAGCGCATCTGTCTCGCAAGGTGGGTCTCGAAGCGGCTGGCGACCGCGCGATCCCATTCGTTTGCACCGCGCGCGCTATCCTTCGGATGCGGCAGCGCCATCAGCCGGTCGATGATCGATCCCTCGCCAGATGAGAGCAGGGCGTCGATTTCGCGTTCGTGCTGCATATCGTTTCGCCTCCTTCTTTCTGTTCCCGCCACCAACCACATATACTAGATTCGTGACGGCTGTTTGAAGGCAAGAGCGAGGCGATTGAGGGGCGGTGCGAGGCAAAACCTTGTCGTCGGTTCCGCCCTCGCGGCAAAGCTGTTCCGGGCCGGCGGGTCGTCAAGAGACCCGCCGGTGCGGCACCTCAGACGTACCGGTTGACGATATTCTCGAGCAGTTCCTGGCGGCCGGATCTCGGCTGCGGCTCGATCTTCTTCTTGACGACGCGCTCGGTGATCTCCTCCAGCGTGCGCTTGCCGGCAAGCATCGCCTTGGCCTCGGCCGAGTTCCAGCCGGCATAGCGCTCGGCCAGCGGGGCCGACAGCGCCTTTTCCCCGACCATGCGCGCGGCGGCCTTGAGGCCGCGTGCACAGCAATCCATGCCGCCGATATGGCCAATCAGCAGATCCTGCGGATCGAGCGACTGTCGCCTAAGCTTGGCGTCGAAATTGGTGCCGCCGGACTTGAAGCCACCGGCCTGCAGGACCTGATAGTAGGCCAGCGCCATCTCCGGCACATTATTGGGGAACTGGTCGGTGTCCCAGCCCGACTGGTAGTCGTTGCGGTTCATGTCGATCGAGCCGAAGATGCCGAGCGCATTGGCCAGCGCCAGTTCATGCTCGAAGGAATGGCCGGCCAGGATCGCGTGGCCCTGCTCGATGTTGAGTTTGACCTCCTTCTCCAGCCCGAAGCGTTTGAGGAAGCCGTAGACGGTGGCGACGTCATAGTCGTACTGGTGCTTTGTCGGCTCCTGCGGCTTCGGCTCGATCAGGATGGTGCCATTGAAGCCGATCCGGTGCTTGTAGTCGACGACCAGATTGAGGAAGCGGCCGGCCTGTTCCTGTTCGCGGGCAAGGTCGGTGTTGAGCAGCGTCTCATAGCCCTCGCGGCCGCCCCACAGCACATAGTTCTCGCCCTTCAGCCGCTTGGTGACGTCGATGCAGTGCTTCACCGTCGCTGCCGCATAGGCAAACACGTCCGGGTCGGGATTGGTGGCGGCGCCCGCCATGAAGCGGCGGTTGGAGAAAAGGTTGGCCGTGCCCCAAAGCAGCTTGACCCCGGTCTGCTTCATCTTCGCCGCAAAATAGTCTGATATCTCGTCGAGCCGCGCGGCACTTTCAGAAAAGTCTTTTCCCTCCGGCCGCACATCGGCATCGTGGAAGCAGAAATAGGGAACACCCAGCAGCGAAAACATGTCGAAGGCGACATCGGCCTTGAGCTTGGCCAGTTCCATCGTGTCGATGCCACCGGCCTCGGCGAACCACGGCCGCTCGAAGGTCTGGCCGCCGAACGGATCGCCGCCCGGCCAGGCGAAGGAATGCCAATAGGCGACGGCAAACCGCAAATGGTCTTCCAGCCGCTTGCCGGCGACAATTTCATCGGGATTGTAGAACCGGTAGGCCAGCGGATTGGTCGAATCCGGCCCCTCGTATTTGATCTTCTGGATGTCGCCGAAAAAGCCGCTGGTCATGTCTGTCTGTCCTCTCGCAGGGTTCGGTCCTGATTACCTCAGGCGTAATTGGTTTCGCGCTGTCGCTGGATGAAAAGGGTCATGTCAAAGCCAATCAACAACGGAGACAAACCATGACCGACCTCAACACGATCGCCGAAAACTACATCGCCGCCTGGAACGAGAGCGATGCCGCGCGCCGGCAAGCCTTGCTCAAGGCGGCCTTCACCGATGACGTCAGCTACCGCGATCCGATCATGCAGGGAGACGGCCACAATGGCCTCGCCGCACTGATCGATGGTGTCCAAAAACGTTTTGCCGGCTTCCGGTTTTCGCTGAAGGGCAAGCCGGATGGGCTTGGCGACACGATCCGCTTCTCGTGGAATCTCGGGCCGGAAGGCACCGATTCCGTCATCGAAGGCACCGACATCGGCGTCATCGAGAATGGCCGCCTGAAAAGCGTCACCGGCTTTCTCGACAAGGTCCCGGCACAGTGAGGTGATCTCGGGCCGCGGCGGGGGTGTGAAACCACTCACGCCGTGGCCGCCTTGATAGCCGGGTAAAGCAAGCGGTAGCGCTGATAGGCATCCGCATAGGCATTGCTTAGCGCGGCGACCGGTTCGATGGTGGCATCGGTGGCCGGCGCCGTGCACACTCTGAGCGGATCGGCGCCCGTCGCCGCGATCAGGCCAAGCCTCGCTGCACCGAAGGCGGCGCCGAAATCGCCGTCGGCGGGAATGTCGACGGGCAGGCCGAGCGCGGTGGCGATTGCCTTTAGCCAGTAGTGCGAGCGCGAGCCGCCGCCGATCGCCGTCACCCGCGTCAGCGTCGTGCCGGCCTTGGCCAGGGCTTCGAGACTGTCGCGGAAGGCGAAAGCCACGCCCTCCAGCACGGCCTGGGTCAACACGGCGCGGCTCGATTCATGCGCAAGCCCGGTAAACGAGCCGCGAATTGCCGAATCATTGTGCGGCGTGCGCTCGCCGGAGAGATAGGGCAGGAAGGTCACGCCGGTCGGCGCCTTCAGCGTATCGCCGAGCTCGGCGGTCAACTCGCCGGCGCCTTTGCCTGATATCTCCGACAGCCAGTTGAGCGAATCGGTTGCCGACAGGATGACGCCCATCTGGTGCCAGGTGTCGGGCAGCGCGTGGCAGAATGTGTGCACCGCGCTTTCCGGGTTGGGCAGATAGGCCGCATTGGCGGCAAACAGCACGCCTGACGTGCCAAGCGAGACAAAGGCCTGGCCGGCGGCGACCGTGCCCATGCCGCAAGCCGACGCCGCATTGTCGCCGGCGCCACCAGCGATCGGGATGCCGGCCTGCATCCCCCATTTCGAGGCCAGTTCGCTGCGCAACGCGCCAGCCTTCTCAGTGCCTTCGACCAGTGACGGCATCTGCTTCTCATCGAGCGACGTGGCCGTGAGCAGGTCGGATGACCAGTCTCGCTTGCCGACATCGAGCCAAGAGGTGCCGGCCGAGTCCGACATCTCCGAAATATGCTCGCCGGTGAGCCAGAGCCGCAGGAAATCCTTCGGCAGCAAGACCTTTGCCAGTTTGGCGAAAATATCTGGTTCGTTGTTTCTCACCCAGACCAGCTTTGGCGCGGTGAAGCCGGGAAAGACGATGTTGCCGGTCAGCTTGCGAAAGCGCGGGTCGGCGTCGAGCTTGGACGCCTCGGCATGGCTGCGCGTGTCGTTCCACAGGATGCAGGGGCGCAGCACCTGGTCGCCGGCATCGAGCAATGTAGCGCCATGCATCTGGCCGGACAGGCCGATCCCTTTGACGGCGGCGAGCTGTTCTGGATGGGAAGCCTTGAGTTCCGCGATCGCTTTCTCGCAGGCGCGGATCCACTCGGCGGGGTTCTGCTCGGACCAGCCGGGATGCGGCCGCGACACGTCGAGCGACGCGTGGCCGGAGCCGATGACGGTCTGCCCGGCATCGATCAACAGCGCCTTGACGCCCGACGTGCCCAGATCGAGGCCAAGATACATGGTGTCCTCCCAATGTCATTAATTTTTTCGGACCTCGAAAAAATCTGACTTGGCATTTTTTAAGACAAGATCCGCCTCCGGTCAATTCTCCGACAAATTGGCCGCCCGCCGCGAGAACAGCGCCGACAGCGGACTGTCCGGCCGCGCCAGCGTGCGTTCCGCTGCAAGCGCCTTTGCCAACGCATGGTCGCCGGAACGCAGCGCCGCCTCGATCATCGTCAGGTCGACGACGTCGCGCTGCGCGTGGCTGCCGCCGCAGCGGTGGGCGATCGCCCGGATCGGCCGGATCAGGCGGACCGTCTCGGCATAATTGCCGTCGCCGAACGCTTCGATGGCGAGCGTCAGGGGATAGCCGACATCCCGGGTAAAGGCGGCGTTGTCGTCGTTGCCGAGCATGGCCTCGCGCTGCGCCTCGAGCAAGGTGCGAGCCGGCGCTTCTTGGCCGCCGCCGACGAAGGCCATCATTGCGTGGGCATCGTTGAAGGCATAGTTGCCGGCGCTGGCCTTCGCCCAGTTGGCGGCGAGCGCCGCCCAGCGGCCGCCGACATTGACGCCGCCGAGATGCAGCCGCCACAGGATCGCCGAGGCATCGACCATGTTGAGCGCCAGCGTCGAGCGCTCGCCGTAGATCGGGCCGTCATAGAGCGCCAACACCTCGTCGGTCTCGCCGAGATCGTAGTGGAACAGCGCCAGATGCCACCAATTATGCACTTTCAGGAAGCTTTCACGCGTCCACGCGTCGGGGTTGGCGCGCATCCAAGCTATGCCGTCGCTTTGCCGGCTCTGCATTTCCATGACATGGGCGACGGCGTGCTGCGCCCAGCCGTCGCGCGACTCGATGTCGACTGCCATGCGGCCAAGCTTTTCGGCGCGCGCATAGTCGCCCATTTCCTCCAGTCCGAACGCCTGCATGCCGAGTATGGCGTGGTAGCCCGGCATGCCGCTTTGCCACGACGGCAGCGCGCGGCCGATGCGGTCGCGCAGCATGCGGGCATTGCCGGTGAAGAAATCAATCTGGTGCCCGGTCTGCAGCGCCAGCGCATCGAGCGGAAACTCGATGGCGATATCCTCGAGCAGACGGGCGGCTTCATGCCAGCGTCCTGCGGCAAGATGGCCAAGTGCTGCGACATGCGCCTGCTCGCGCGGCGTGGCGGCAAGCGGCAGTGCCGCCTCGTGGCATGTCCTGGCCACGGCTGCCGCCTCGCGCTCGGTGGCGAGGCCGAAGAGATAGCCCTTGAACACATGCGCCATGACGAAGCCGGGATTCTCGGCGATGGCGCGATCGACCGAGCCGACCGGATCGCCGATGAAGCATTGCAGTTCGCGGACGGCCTGGCTGTAAGGCGAGAACCCGGCCTCCGTCGCGCCCGAAAACGTCAGGCCGAATGCATCCCTGACTACCATGTCATGTCCTCAATTGCCCGAGCGCATCGCCACTGTGGCAATGCCGGCGCCGACCAGCAGCGTGCCGCCGGTACGGTTGAAGATGCGGATCGCTTTCGGGTTGCGAACGACGTTGCGTGCCCTTGCGGCGATCAGCGCGTAACCGAAGGCATTGGCGAAGGCGAGCGCCAGGAAAGTCGTCTCGAAGATCAGCATCTGCGTCCAGAAATCGGCATGCCGGTCGAGGAACTGCGGCAGGAAGGCGACGAAGAAGGTGATGCTTTTCGGATTGAGCGCGGTGACCAGCCAGGCATGCGTCATCATCTTGGCCGAGGACACCGCATCCAGGCGCGGCTCGGCCTTGAGCGTGCCGCCGGCGCGAAACAGCTTTATGCCGAGATAGATCAGATAGCCGGCGCCGACCACCTTCAGCACCGTGAACACGGTGGCCGACGCCGCCAGCAGCGCGCCGATGCCAAGCATCGACAGCGTCATCGCGGTAAAATCGCCAAACGCCACGCCAACCGCCATCGGCAGCGCGGTGCGCCAGCCCTGGCCGAGCGCATAGGATACGACCAGAAGGATGGTCGGGCCGGGAATGACAAGAAGGATCGTCGAGGCGGCAGCAAAGCCGGCCCAGTTTTCGAAGGACATGCTCGTCTCCTTGAGCTCAAAGAAGAGGATAAATCCTTGGGCTCGCGAAGATGTAAAGGGCAAAAATCGAAAATGCCCTAGGCTAACATCGGCAACGGTTCTTCACGCTTTTTCAACCATGATTGGTGAAAATGCACTCTATCCGGCCGGACCGTGTTTCCCGCCGACAGCGTAGGGTTTGGGTAGATGCGTGAGTTGCCGCAAGGTCTGACGCCGCCGCACAATGGCGACGAAATCGAAATTTCCGAAATCCAGCTTTCCCGCCGCGCAGTGTTGTCCGGCGCCGGTGCGCTGGCGCTGCTCGGCGTCGCCGGCTGCAGCCAGACGCTCGACCTGTCGGCGCTGCAACTCGACGCCGTCACCACCGGCGCGATCACCCCTGTCCGCCCGAGCATCAGCGTCGACAAGAACATCACCAGCCCTGGTGTGATGTATGCCTCCGTCACCGACGGCGGCTTCACGCTGCCGGAAGTGCCCTACCTCAAGGTCAAGCCGGAGTTCCGCCGCCAGATCGTCGTCGACCCGACCGGCGAGCAGCCCGGCACCATCGTCGTCCATTCGCAGGAGCGGCTGCTCTACCTGGTGCAGCCCGGCGGTGACGCGATCCGTTACGGCGTCGGCATCGGCAAGGATGGCTTCCGCTGGTCCGGCCGCGCCAACATCCAGTACGGCAAGGAATGGCCGACCTGGAGGCCGCCGGCCGAGATGATCGCCCGCAAGCCGGAACTGGTGAAATGGCAGGCCGGGCAGCCCGGCGGCCTCGACAACCCGCTCGGCGCGCGTGCGCTGTACATCTACCAGAACGGCCAGGACACCGGCTACCGCATCCACGGTTCGCCCGAATGGTGGAGCATCGGCCAGGCGATGTCGTCGGGCTGCGTTCGCCTGATCAACCAGGACATCATCGACCTCTACAGCCGCGTCTCCAGGAAGAACCCGGTCGTCGTCGTCTGACCCTCCCGGTCATCGTCTGAACTCGAGGCGGCTGACGCAGCCGCTCGACTCTCCCGTTGCGCGATCTCGCAAGACAGGCGAATGTGGATTGCAAAGCCACTGCTCGGGAGACGTGAAGCATGTCCGGAACTTTTGTCATCGCGCAAGGCGGCGGTCCGACCGCCGTCATCAACCAGACGGTGGTGGGCGCCACGCTCGAGATCCGCAGGCGGCATCCCGGCGCCAAGGTGTTGGGCTCCATCCATGGCGTGCGCGGCATCCGCGACGGCAACTATGTCGATCTTTCGGCTATCCCTGAGGACCGGTTGCGGTTGATTGCGGCGACGCCGAGCGCCGCGCTTGGCTCGACCCGCGACAAACCGGACGAGGCCTATTGCGAGATCATCCTCAACGGCCTGAACAAGGCGGGCGCCGATGCCTTCATCTATATCGGCGGCAACGACACGTCCGGCACGCAGCAGATCCTGACCGACGCCGCCGGCGGCAAGATGGCTTTCGTCCATGCGCCGAAAACCATCGACAACGATCTCGAGGAGAATGACCACACGCCGGGCTTCATTTCGGCAGCCGAGTTCGTCGCCGGCGCCTTTCTCTCGGTCGACCTCGATTTCCGTGCTCTGCCGGGCATCTATGTCGGCATCGTCATGGGCCGGCACGCCGGTTTCCTCACCGCCGCCGCCGCCGCATGGCAGCTTGATCCCGACAGCGGCCCGCACCTCGTTTATGTGCCGGAGCGTCCGTTCTCGGCTTCAGCCTTTATCGACGACGTGCGCGCCACGCTCGATCGCCACAAGCGCTGCATCGTCGCAGTCTCCGAAGGCGTCAGCACCGCCGACGGCAAGGCGCTGGTCGAAAGTCTTGTGCCGCCAAACAAACTGGAGCGCGATGCGCATGGCAACGTCAAGCTGTCGGGCAGCGACCTGCCGGCCGCCCTCGAGCGCGCGCTGGCCGAAGGATTGCCGGGCAAGCGGGCGCGCGTCGATGCGCTCGGCTACATGCCGCGCGGCTATGTCGGCGCCATCAACCCCGTCGATGCGCAGGAAGCCTTCGATGCCGGCGTCTTTGCGGTCGCTGTCGCCGAACAGGGCGGAGGCTCGGTGGCGCTGCAATATGACGGCGAGAAAACCGTGCTGAACAAGGTGCCGCTGAAAAACGTTGCCGGCAAGACCCGTCACATGCCCGACGATTTCATGCTGCCGGATGCCAACCAACTCTCCGACGCAGGAATGGCCTATCTGAAGCGGCTGGTTCCCGAAAAGTACAAGGTTGGAAAACCGTTCGTCTGATGCCGGCCCTCCGATGGATGATTGGTTCAGCAAGACGAAGGTCGACGCCGTTACAGCCATGCTGACCGAGCCGTTCGTGCATGATTTCGTGCGCGCCAACATCTGGCATCTGCGCGGCCGCGACGTCGACCTGCTTGTCGACACCGGCATGGGGATTTGCCCGCTGGCGCCGGAGATCGACACGCCTGATGGCAAGCCGCTGCTCGTCGTCGCCACCCATATCCACCTCGACCATGTCGGCTCGCTGCACGAATTCCCGCTGCGAGCCGGGCCGAGGATGAGTGCTGCGCAATTCGACAGCATGGATGACGCCGTCACCTACGCCCACATGTTTCATGATCTCGACGGCGCCGTCTCGAAGCTGCCGGCACCGGGCTGGAAAGCGGCCGAATACAGAATCCAGCCGGCGCCGCTGACGCGGACGCTTGACGAGGGCGATCTGGTCGACCTTGGCGACCGGCAATTCCGGGTGCTGCATCTGCCCGGCCATTCGCCGGATTCGATCGCGCTGTTCGATGAGGCCGACGGCCTGTTCTTCACCGGCGACGCCATCTACGACGCCATGCTGATCGACGACCTGCCGGACTCCGACCGATCAGCCTATCGCCGAACCATGCAGCGGCTGCTCGATCTGCCTGTCAGCATCGGCCATGGCGGCCATGGACCAAGCTTCGACGCCAAACGGATGCGCGAGATCGCCACCGGTTATCTCAGGCGAACAGACGGCGCATAAGCCAAGAATCTGGTTGCCCGCCGGAATATCTTTGACAACATTGGTGAAGGCCGACAGGCGGCCTGATGCAAACGGATTGTCTCGATGGTCACCCGCGGCTTCTCTTCAGGACGAAAGCCCCCGACGGATGCGGATGCGCGTATCCCGCCGGGGCAGTACCTCGAGCACGGGTTTCCGGTGCTGTCGGCCGGGCCGACGCCGCGCGTGCGCACCGAGGACTGGTCGTTCACGCTCAAGCACGGACCGCGGCCGATCAAGACGTGGAACTGGACAGAGTTCAACGCGCTGCCTTTGACCAAGATGACGCGCGACATTCATTGTGTCACCGCGTGGACCAAGTTCGACACGGCGTGGCAGGGTGTGCTGGTCGACGATATTCTGGCGGATGCCGGCATCAAGCCACCGACGGCCTTCACGCTGGCGCTGTCCTTCGACGGCTATACCACCAACGTGCCGACGCAGGATCTCATTGCCGGCAAAGCGATGGTGGCGCTGCTCTACGAAGGCAAGCCGATCACGCCGGACCATGGCGGCCCGGCGCGGCTTCTGGTTCCGCATCTCTATTTCTGGAAGTCGGCCAAATGGCTGAACGGGCTGCAGTTCACCGAGCGCGACGAGCCCGGCTTCTGGGAGCTGCGCGGCTATCACATCTATGGCGACCCGTGGCGCGAGCAGCGCTATACGGGCGATCCATGAGCGACGCGCCGGCGGCGCAGTCGCCCTGGCAGACGGTGACCATCGCCCGCATCGAAAAGCGCACGCCGCGCGTCACCAGCTTTTTCCTCCAGCCGTCGCGGCCCTTCGGCTATCGTGCCGGGCAGCATGTCGA
Organism: Mesorhizobium sp. WSM4844; assembly: GCF_055811775.1. Taxonomy (NCBI): domain Bacteria; kingdom Pseudomonadati; phylum Pseudomonadota; class Alphaproteobacteria; order Hyphomicrobiales; family Phyllobacteriaceae; genus Mesorhizobium; species Mesorhizobium sp. WSM4844. Next base: position 193,797 of record NZ_JBVVQB010000005.1, read on the forward strand.
TGTCAGGCTGACGGCGCCGGACGGCTATCAGGCGCGCCGCTCCTACTCAATCGCCTCGGCGCCGGAAGCCGGCGAGACGATCGAGCTGGCGATCGAAAGGCTCGATGATGGCGAGATCTCGCCCTTCTTCCACGATATCGCGGCGGTTGGCGACGAGGTCGAGTTGCGCGGACCGCTCGGTGGCCACTTCGTCTGGTCCGACAGCGACGGCGGCCCGCTTCTGCTGGTCGGCGGCGGGTCCGGCGTGGTACCGCTGATGGCGATGATCCGCCATCGCGCCGCGCGCAGATCGGCGGTGCCCGTGGCATTGGTATTTTCCGCACGGGTCTGGGACGAGGTGATCTTTCGCGACGAGCTGATCGACTTCCACGATCGCCGGGACGGCTTCGATCTGGTGTTGGCGCTGACCCGCGAGGCCGCCCCGCGCCCGTCAGACTATTCGCGGCGGGTCGATGCCGCGATGATGGAGCAATCGATGCTGCGGCTGCCCGCGCCGCCAAGGTTCGCCTTTGTCTGCGGCTCGAATGCCTTCGTGTCAGCCGCCGCCCAGGCGCTGATCGATGCCGGCGTTCCGGCAAGCCTCATCCGCACCGAGCGCTACGGGGTTTAAGCTCCCCGGTCAGGCGTCGATCTCGAGCGCCGTCAGCGGCTTCGAACAGCAGGCAAGAATGAAGCCGTCGTCGATCTCGTGATCGAGGATGCCGCCATTGTGGCTCATCTCGACCGTGCCCGAGACCTTTTTCACCTTGCAGGTTCCGCACAGGCCGAACTCGCAGGCTGCGGGGATGCGTACGCCCGAAGCGCGCGCCGTCTGCAGCACGGTCTGGCCGGCAACGCATTCGGCATCAATATCCGAAAGCGAAAAGCGGATCGGCGTTGCGGCCTCGGCAGGTACCTCGACCCCACTCTTTGCCGGCCCACCCTCTGCCGGCGAACCGAACGGGGCCGGTATTTCCTCCACCGCCGGGGCCGCAAAGCTCTCCTGATGGTAGTTGGCCATGTCGAAGCCGGCCGCCTCCAGCATCTGCCGCACGGCGCGCATGAACGGGTCGGGGCCGCAGCAGAAAATTTCGCGCTCGCGAAAATCGGGGGCCAGCAGCGGCAGCCGTATCGCGTCGATCCGGCCCATATGGCCGAACCAGCCCTCACGGCTGGACCGCTCCTCGATCATGAAGCCGAGCGTCAGGCCCGGCATGCGGCTGCCGAGCAGCTCGAGCTCCTTGCGGAAGATGATCTCCTCGGGCTTTCGCGCGCAGTTGACGAAGCCGACATCTGTCCATGGCGCGCAGTCGTTCAGCCAGCGCAGCATCGACATCATCGGCGTCACGCCTGAGCCGGCCGAAATGAACAGATACTTGGCCGCTGGATGGCTGTGCAGCGAAAAGTCGCCCGCCGGCCCATAGGCCTTCACGTGAACGCCGGGCTTCAGATTGTCGAACATCCAGCGGGTGCCGAGGCTGCCGGCCTGCGCTTTCACCGTCACCGCGATCGAGAACGGCCTCGACGGCGAGGACGACAGCGTATAGGTCCGCATCATCGGGCCCTCGGTGGTCGGCAGTTCCAGCGTCACGAACTGCCCCGGTCTGTAGCGGAACCAGGTCTGGTTGTCAGAGCGGAAGGTGAAGGTCTTCACGTCAGGCGCCTCGTCGCTGACGCCGATGACTTCCAGCACCTGGAGCCTGTCGTTCCAGGGCGCCATCTCGTCGAGATGGCGGTAGAGGCCAAGGTCCGTCATCGCATTCATCCCCTTGACCTCGTTCAGGCGACGCTGCGCAGCGCCGGCCGCCCGGCCTCGGCAAGGCGCGGCCCGATGAAGGAGGCGTACCATTCGACGAACTGGATGACGCCGCCCTCATGCAGTTCCGAATAGGGGCCGGGCTCATAGGCCGGCGACAGGATGCCGAAGGCGTTTTCCTCGACAATGCGACGGTCCTGGTCGTTGGTCTCGGTCCAGACATGGGTGAGTTCGGCGAGGTCGTAATCGACGCCTTCGACCGCGTCCTTGTGGACAAGCCATTTGGTGGTGACGGCCGTTTCCGTGGCACTGATCGGCAGCACGCGGAAGGTGACGGCATGATCGCCGAGGATATGGTTCCAACTCGTCGGATAGTGATAGAGCAGCAGCGAGCCGATACGGTCGGTCGAAACGCTGTCGGAAAGGTTCTTCTTCACCGCGCGTCTTCCCGTCATCGTGTAGCTGACGGCGTCGTGCAGCAGCGGCGCGCGGGTGGCGCGATACTGCCCGGCCGGATCGATGCGGAACTTGCTCGGCAAGCCCGCCGCCTCGCATTTCGCCCAGTGCGCGAGCATCTCTGGATCGCTGTCGGCGCCCTGCACGCCGGTCACGGTCGGCGCTTCCGGGAATGTCTTGCAGAGTTCCGGATGGTTGCCGGCGCAATGGTAGCACTCGCGGTTGTTCTCCCAGACGAGCTTCCAGTTGCCCTTCTCGACGATGGTCGATTCGAAGGCGATTTTTGCCTCGCGCAGCCGGTGCGGCAGGAGGTAAGGCTCGATCATGGCGCGCATCGGCGCGAAATCGGCCGGCTCGTTGGCCAGGCAGATAAAGATGTAGCCGCCAACGCTTTCGCAAGCCACCGGCTTCAGGCTGAACTGGCTCTTGTCGAAGCCGTCTGCCATCTGGCGAGCAAACAACAGCCGGCCGTCCAGCTCCTAGGTCCACTGGTGATAGGGGCAGACCAGCTTCGCCGCAGTGCCCTTGTCGGCATTGCAGACACGGCTGCCGCGATGCCGGCAGGAATTGTGGAAGGCATTGATCTTGCCTTGCTGGTCGCGGACCAGCACGACCGGATAGTCGCCGATCTGGGCGGTGATATAGCTGCCAGCTTTCGGCAACTCGCAATCGTGGCCGATGAACAGCCAGTCGCGATACCAGATCAGCTCCATGTCGAGCTTGAAGAAATCTGGATCGGTGTAGAAGGGCTGCTCGAGCGAATAGCCTTGCCTGCGGCCGTGCAAGAGCCTCAGCATGTCGTTGCGCGCGTCCATGTCCTGTCCTCGTGTAAGGACTGAACTGGTGGTGATGGAGGGAGGACCGTTTGCACGCCGGCGACAGGGCCGGACGTGCATCATCCACCTCTTGACCGCCCACCGCGATCAGTCGAGTCTGAAAATCTCGGGCTGGTTTCCGGGCTCTGGAGTGTCCTTGCGGACTCGTCGCGACACCTTCCCAGGCTTGTGGCCCAGTGGTCTCCCGTTGCGACTTGAACTCCACCACCGTTGCGGGGGCAGCGCCGGGTTCTGACCGGCTTCCCAATTCTCCGCTTCGTCGTCACCAAGCGGCACCTGAGATGGCGTGATCTAATCATGCCGGCCGGCTGACTGCCGGCATGAAAGCGACATCGTATCCATGCGGCGCGACACCGCCGGCGAAACCTGCAGGTTTATATCTGCAGGGCTGAAACCCCACTTTGTCGGCGGCCACTGTCGGCTGCCGTGACATAGAATCCGACCCGCGGCGGAGATCAGGAAGGTTAACAGTTTACAAAAGTGACTATTAGCCGCTTCTAAAATCGAACCGAACGGTTCGTTTCTGTTGACAATGCGTGCAACACGCTGTGAACGCAAATTCGCCAATCCGTCAAATCATGAATTGCTAATTTTGAATAAGATATTGAAAACAAACCATAAAACCATGGTAGCAGATGCCTCTGGTACAATTTCAAGGTGTAGATTCTTGGTCCACACGGAACAACTTCGTGATTGGAATCCGCCGAATGGCCTTCCCACATCGGGGCTGTCCGAACGACGCGCGCATCCTCCCAAGACACGCCGCTAGACGGACTGAAGACTAAGATACTGGAGTACTAAAATGAAAAAGATCGCTCTTGCTGCCGTCGCCGCTCTGGCCATCACCGGCAGCGCCTTTGCCGGCAGCGACCGTTATGGGTCCAACGCCGCCAACCAGCCGGCCGTCGCGGTCGACAGCTCGTATACGGCCTCTGTCCAGACGCCGGCTCACGCTGAAAAGCAGCCCGTTGGCCAGGGCGCCGACCGCAACCTTTTCGGCAACAATTAACAGCTGGTCCCAAACAGCAAAGTGGCGGTCCGCCGCTCGGGATCTGAGGAACTCAGGAGTATTTGAAATGAAGAAGCTCATTCTTGCCACCGCCGCGATTGTGGCCATCTCCGGCAGCGCTTTTGCCGGCAGCGACAACTTTGGATCGAACGGCGCCAACCAGCCGGCCGCTGCGGTCGACAGCAACTCGTACACGGCTTCGATTCGGAATTCGGCTTCGGCGCAGAATCCGGTTCCGGCTGACGAGAAACCCGTCAACGGCAGCGACCGTAACCTGTTCGGCAACAACTAACAGTTCGTTCCAACAGCGGCGGCGGCATTTGCCCGCCGGGCTGGCGGAACCAAGAAAATCCAGGAGTTTTGAAAATGAAGAAGATCGTTCTTACCGCCGCCGCGCTTTTGATTGCTGCGGGCGGCGCTTTTGCCGGTAGCGACAACTTTGGCAGAACCGACATCAACAAGCAGGCGACCATCAACGTCGACAACACGCAGACTTCTTCGGTACGCAATACCGGCTCGCCGGTCTACAAGCTGCTCAACTCGTCGGGCGACGTACAGAAGTCCGCCCCGCAGGGCAGCGACCGGAACCTGTTCGGCCGCTAGCGCATCGGCCCGAAAATCGGTTCCGATTTTCGGAAAGCACGATGCGCAGGGTTAAAGTGTTGGAGCGTACCTTTGTGCGTCCACTTGGACGCACGTCGCTCTAACAGCGACCGGAACGCACAAGAGTGGCGGCTTTGCCCGCCGCTCTCGTTTTTGGGTCACCAAACATCCATCAGTTCGGCTGCTGCTCTCAGGCTGCCTTTGCTTCCGCTTTGTGGAGCGTGAATGAATGTCCGTCGGCATCGAAAATATGCAGGTCGCCGGCATCGGCATTCAACCGCAGCGCAGCGCCGCGCTTGACCCCGACATTGCCTGGCAACTTGGTGACCAGCGGCAGGTCGGCGCGGCCGATGTCGACATAGACGAGCTGGACCTCGCCGAGTTGCTCGACATAATCCACCGTTCCCTCGAAAAGATAATCCGCACCGGTGGCGATCGTCAGATCTTCCGGCCGCACGCCGAAGCTCACCGAAGCGCCCTTCACCGACGCCGGCGTGGCGATCGGCACCGTCGCCTTGCGCCCGCCGACATGACTGACGATGGTCGGGTCGCCTGATTTGTCGATCGTCGCCGGCAGGATGTTCATGGCCGGCGAGCCGATGAACTGGGCGACGAACAGATTGCCGGGTCTCTTGTAGAGCTCCATCGGCGTGCCGACCTGCTCGATATGGCCCTCCTTGAGCACCACGATGCGGTCGGCCAGCGTCATCGCCTCGACCTGGTCGTGGGTGACGTAGATCATCGTTGTAGCAGGCATCGATTCCTTGAGCTTCGCGATCTCGATGCGGGTGGCGACGCGCAGCGCCGCGTCGAGGTTCGACAGCGGCTCGTCGAACAGGAAGACCTTGGGGTTGCGCACGATGGCGCGGCCGATGGCGACGCGCTGGCGCTGGCCGCCCGACATCGCCTTGGGCAGGCGGTCGAGATATTTGGTCAGCTGCAGGATTTCCGCCGCCTGGCGCACCCGCTTGTCGATCTCGGCCTTGCTCTCCTTGCCGATCTTCATCGAGAACGCCATGTTGTCGTAGACAGTCATGTGCGGATAGAGCGCATAGGACTGGAACACCATGGCGATGCCGCGCTTCGACGGCGGCACGTCGTTCACCACCTCGCCGTCGATCTTGAGCTCGCCGGAGGTGATTTCCTCAAGCCCGGCGATCGACCGCAGCAAGGTCGACTTGCCACAGCCCGAAGGGCCGACGAAGACGATGAACTCGCCCGACTTTATGTCGAGGTCGATGCCATGGAGAATGTTGAGATTGCCGTATGATTTCTTCACTTGCCTTAGCGTGACATCGGCCATGGGTTCCCTCCAGTGAATTGCAAATTCAGTCGATACGCCCGAACCAGGCGCCGTAGCCGTCGAGGCGGATAAAGCCGGCGTCAGTCTGTCCCGAAAACCCGTGCCCCGGCAAGGGCTGCAGCGAGCGTCCGCCGAGATTGACTTCGGCCGGTCGGCTGCCGAGATTGAAGGCGCAGACGATCTGCTCTTTGCCCTCGCGGCGCGTGAAGGCGACCGTATCGCCCTGGCTTTCGATGAACTCGATCTCGCCCTTGGCCAGCGCCGGATACAGGCGGCGGAAAGCGAGAAAGCGCCGGTAGTGTTCGAGCAGCGAGTTATCGTCGCCCTGCTGCACATCGACCGCCTGCGAAAGGTGCTTGGCAGGCATGGGCAGCCAGGGCTTTGCCGTGGAGAAGCCGCCATTGCCGTCGGCGCCATTCCAGACCATCGGCGTGCGGCAGCCGTCGCGGCCCTTGAATTCCGGCCAGAACCGGATGCCGTAGGGGTCCTGCAGATCCTCGAATTGCAATTCCGCTTCGCCAAGACCGAGTTCCTCGCCCTGGTAGATGCAGACCGAGCCGCGCAGCGACATCAGCAGCGCCGAGATCACCTTGAGATAAGCGGTCTGGTCGGCCTCGCCGGCCGCCCAGCGCGAGGCAGTGCGCATCACGTCGTGGTTGGAGAAGGCCCAACACGACCAGCCGTCGCTGGCGACCTCGCCAAAGGCTTCCAGCACCGAACGCACTTTTGCCGCGCTGATCTTTTCGGGCGCCAGGAAGTCGAATGAATAGCACATGTGCACGCGCTTGCTGCCGGCGGTATAGGCCGCCACCACCTCCAGTCCGCGCTGCGAATCGCCGACTTCGCCAACCGCCGCCGTCGCCGGATATTCGTCGAGCAGGGCGCGGAAGCGTTCGAGGAAGCCAAGGTTTTCGGGGCGGCTCTTGTCGTAGAGATGGTCCTGGTAGTTGTAGGGGTTGACGGAAGGAGCGGTCTGGTCGTTGCGCTGTTCGGGCGGCAGCGGCGGATTGTCCTCGAGGCCCTGGCTGTGGAAGTAGAAATTGATGGTGTCGAGGCGGAAACCGTCGACGCCGCGCTCCAGCCAGAAGCGGGTGACATCGAGCAGCGCGTCCTGGACTGCGCGGCTGTGGAAGTTGAGATCGGGCTGCTCGGCCAGGAAATTATGCAGGTAATATTGCTGGCGGCTGGTGTCCCACTGCCAGGCCGAACCGCCGAAGATCGACAGCCAGTTGTTGGGTGGCGTGCCGTCGGGCCTGGCGTCGGCCCAGACATACCAGTCGGCCTTCGGGTTGGTGCGGCTCGAGCGGCTTTCCTTGAACCACGGATGGATGTCGGCGGTATGCGACAGCACCTCGTCGATCATCACCTTGAGCCCGAGCCTGTGCGCCTCGGCGGTCAGGGCGTCGAAATCGGCCAGCGTGCCGAACATCGGATCGACGTCGCAATAGTCGGACACGTCGTAGCCGAAATCCTTCATCGGCGACTTGAAGAACGGCGAGATCCAGATGGCATCGACGCCGAGCGCCGCGATATAGGGCAGCCTGCCGATGATGCCCCTGAGGTCGCCGATGCCGTCGCCGTTCGAGTCCTGATAGCTGCGCGGATAGATCTGGTAGATCACGGCACCTCGCCACCAGTCGCGGTCGACGGCGAAGTGGGGACTCAACGTCGCTTTCACAGCGGATTGCATGATCTCAGCCTCCCTTCACCGAGCCGGCGAGCAGCCCGCGGACGAAATAGCGCTGCAGCGAGAAGAACACGATCAGCGGCACGACAATGGTGATGAAGGCAGATGTCGTCAGGATCTCCCAGTCGCCGCCGCGCGAGCCGAGCAACGCGTTGAGCTTGGCGGTCAGCACGATCTGGTCGCCCTCGGTGCCGAGGAACACCATCGCGACCAGCAGATCGTTCCACACCCACAGGAACTGGAAGATGGCGAAAGAGGCCAGCACCGGGAACGACAGCGGCAGCACGATCTTGACGAAGATCTCGAAATCGCTGGCGCCGTCGATGCGCGCTGATTCCATGATTTCTCGTGGCAGGCCGGCAATGTAGCTTCTCAAGAGATAGATGGCGAAGGGCAGGCCGAAGCCGGTATGCGCCAGCCAGATGCCGAGATAGGTTTTCGACGGCACGCCGAAGAAGCTGCCGACGCCGTTGTAAAGCTTCAGCAGCGGGATCAGCGACATCTGCAGCGGCACGACCAGGAGCCCGATGATCACCGCGATGAGCAACGCCCGGCCGGGAAAGCGCATCCAGGCCAGCGCATAGGCCGCGAACGCCGCGATCAGGATCGGGATGACGGTCGCCGGAATGGTGACGGTCAGCGAATTCATGAAGGAGCGGCCGATGCCTTCCGAAAACAGCACCGTATTGTAATTGTCGGTGGTGAATTTCGGCGGCGCCGACGAGGCGTAGTAGACGCGCTGGCCACGCTCGCCCTCGAACGGCTTGGTCGAGGTCATGACGAAACTGCCGTCGGGGTTGAGCTGCAAGGTCTCGCCGTCACCGAGATCGGCTGTGGTACCGGCGGGATATTGCGTCGGCGCCGACGACTTGACGCCAAAGGCGCTGATGTCGCGGGCCGGATCATCGCCGAAGATGTTGCCCTCGAGGACGAACTTGCCGTCCTTCTCGACTTGTGCCGAGGCGGGTGGCAGCCGCCCCGCTTCCGTCTGCGTGGAACTGGCGAACGAGTTCCACCAACCCGAGGCGATGATCTGGTCCTTGTCGCGCAGCGACGAGACGAGAATGCCGAGCGTCGGGATCGTCCAGATCGCGACGAAGAGGAAGACCGCGATATGGACGCCGAAACGGCTGGCAAAGGACTTTCCGGTCGAGACGGCCATCTCAATGTCCTCCCGTCTCTTTGTTGGCCTGGCGGATGTTCCAGATCATGATCGGAATGACCGCGATCATGATGATGATGGCGATGGTGGCGCCACGGCCGAAATCGCCGCCGCCGCGGAACATCCAGTCGAACATCAGATTGGCCAGCACCTGGCTGTTCCATTGGCCGTTGGTCATCGTCAGCACGATGTCGAAAACCTTCAGCACCAGGATGGTGATGGTGGTCCAGACGACGGCGATCGTTCCCCAGATCTGCGGCACCATGATCTTCCAGAAGATCTGGAACGGATTGGCGCCGTCGATGACGGCCGCCTCCAGCGTCTCCTCGGGAATGCCCCGCAAGGCAGAGGACAGGATGACCATGGCAAAGCCGGTCTGGATCCAGATCAGGATGATCATCAGGAAGAAATTGTTCCAGAACGGCAGCGATATCCAGACCTGCGGCTGGCCGCCGAAATATTGGATGATGGCGTTGAGCAGGCCGATCTGCGTCTGGCCAGCACCACGATACTCGTAGATGAACTTCCAGATGACGCTGGCGCCGACGAACGAGATGGCCAGCGGCAGGAAGATGAGGCTCTTGGCGATGGTGCCCCACCAGATCTTGTCGGTGAGGACGGCGATGATCAGCCCGAGGAAGGTGCAGGCGGCAGGCACGACCGCCAGCCAGATGATGTTGTTGAGGATGGAGGTGCGGAATTCGCGGTCGCCGAACGCCCATTCATAATTGGCGAAGCCGACGAAATTGGCGCCACCGCGATCGAGGAACGACAGCCTCAGCGTCTCCACGACCGGGTAGATCAGGTAGATGGTGAGGATGATCATGGCCGGGCCGACGAACAGCCACGGCCGGATCATCCCCTGCCGGCGCAGATTGTCGATGGCCGCCGCACCTGCAACGCCGCGCGACGGGAAGATGATGTCCACCAGCTTGTTGGCGCCCCAGAAATAGGCGACGCAGCCGCCGACGCCGACGACGATGACGAATATGGCCGAGAAAATCTGAGCCGCCACGGGTCCCTCCCTCTGCGCATGATCCGCCAGTCGGGAATGACTTTGGCGATGCGATCACAGGCCGATTCAGTTATTTGGAACGCGATCGGATGCAAGGCAGGGTTTTGCACTTGCTGGTCGCGCGTCATGCCGGAATGTGCTCATAAAAATTGCTGCTGTGCGGGCCGCCGGTCGGATCCGGGCCATCGAGGCCCGGATCCATGCAGGATCGGACGTTCAGCCGGGACCGCCTACTTGATCGCGTCCCAGCTCTTCTGGATGTCGGTGGCGACATCCTGGGCGGACTTGCCGCCGACGAGATCGATCATGCCGGTCCAGAAGGCGCCGGCGCCGATCTTGCCCGGCATCAGGTCGGACCCGTCGAAGCGGAAGGTCGAGGCCTCGGCGAGGATTTCGCCCTGCTTCTTCAGCGCGTCGCTGGCATAGGCGTCCTTGTTGACCGACTTGAACGGCGTCACAAAGCCGCCCTGGGCCATCCAGATCTCATGGGCGAGCGGCATCTTCAGGAATTCGATGAACGCGCGGGCACTCTTGCTATCCTTGGTGATCATGGCCAGCGTGCCGGCGCCGAGAACCGGGGTGCCGAGGTCGGGCTTGGCAGCGTAAGCTGGGAAGTAGAAGAAGTCGGCGTCCTGGCCGATCTCGGTGCCTTCCGGGAAGAAGGTTGGGATGAACGACGCCTGGTGGTGCAAATAGCATTTCGGCGGCACCGAGAACAGGCCTTTCGGGCTGTCGCGAAAATCCGTCGCCGCCACCGCCTTGGCGCCGCCGTCGACCATCTTGTCGTCGGTCGCGATCTTGCCGAAAATGTCGATGGCGTTGACCACCGCGGGGTCGTTGAACGGAATCTCGTTCTTCACCCACTTGTCGTAGGTCTCGGGCGTCTGGGTGCGCAGCATGATGTCCTCGACCCAGTCGGTCGCCGGCCAGCCGGTGGCGCCGCCAGACCCGAGCCCGATGCACCAGGGCGTGCCGCCGTCGGCGATGATCTGCTTTTCGAGCTCGGCGAGCTCTTCCTGCGTCTTCGGCACCTCGTAGTCGGCTTCCTCGAAATTGTCCGGCGAGTACCAGACCAGCGATTTCACGTCGGCCTTGTAGGGGAAGGCGAAAAAGCCCGGCTGGCCATCCTTGTCCTTGAAGGTGCCGAGATCGACCCATGACTGGCCGGCGCCGTAATTGTCCTTGATCCAGTTGGCGGTGTCGTCGCCGAGCGGCGTCAGCAGGCCCTTGGACGCCAGATCCTGGATCAGGCCCGGCTGCGGCAGCACGGCGATGTTGGGCGGGCTGCCGGCCTGCGTGTCGATGACGATCTGCTGTTCGTAATTTTCCGACGAGGAGTATTTGACCTCGGCGCCGGTGGCTTCCGAGAAATAGTCGAGAACGGTGCGGATGAGGCCCTCGTCCTCGCCGCGCCATGGCCCGAAGATCGACAGCGTCTCGCCCTTGAGGTCGACTTTCTTGAGCTCTTCGTAATTCGCCCAGTTGAAGCGGGGGTCTTCGCCCGGCTTGAACTTCAGTTCGGCTTGCGCCGGTGCGCCCAGGGCGAGCGCGACAAAGGCGGCGCTCAGCAGAAGCATTTTCCTCATTGGTATTCCCTCCCAGTGGTGACAGACACCGGACGGAACCTCCATTCCGTCCGCCGACGCAGCAGGACTGTGACTCACTCGGAAGGGAACCGCAACCTTTCGAAGAGTCTTCCAAAGCGCTTTGGTCTTTGCAATCACGCCACTGAATTAATCAGAAGTCAAGAGGCTGGTAAACTAATCGATTTAATTTCACGGCCGCAAGAGCAAACAAAGTGCGTTGCAGCACCATTTTGGGCGCTGCAACAGCAAATTTTGCTTCAAACCGGTTAGAAAGGGTGCTTATGATCTTCGCATCGGTAGCGCTTGCCGCCGTGGCGCGAGCGGCCCATAGTTAAAGCGCTTTGAGGCTTGGAGGCCTCCGGTGAACCTCAAACAGCTTTCCCACATGCTGGCGCTTTCGCAGACCACGGTAAGCCGCGCGCTGAACGGCTACCCGGAAGTCAACGAGGAAACGCGCCGGCGGGTGATCGACGCCGCCAAGCGCCACGGCTATCGCCCCAACCCGAGCGCGCGTCGGCTGGCTACCGGCAAGACCGGGATGATCGGTTATGTCTTGCCGACCGGGGCGGCCGTCGACATCGACCCGCATTTCGTCGAATTCCTCTCCGGTCTCGGCGACTACGCCCGTTCGCACGAACTCGACCTGGTGCTGTCCCCCGCCGATGCCGACGATCAGGAGACGACCTATCGGCGCATCGTCGCCAACCGGCAGGTCGACGCCGTCTACATCTCCTCGCCGAGGCCGGCCGACCGGCGGGTGGCGCTAGTCAGCACGCTCGGCATCCCCTTTATCGTCCATGGCCGCAGTGAAGGCCTCGATTTCGATTACCCTTTCACCGACATCGACAATGAGGGCGCCTTCCACGAGGCGGCACGGTTGCTCGTCCAGCTCGGTCACCGGCGGCTGGCGCTGATCAACGGCGACGGCCGCGAGACCTTCGCCATTCACCGCGAGCGTGGCGTGCGCCGGGCGCTGGCGGCAAGCGGTCTGGTGCTTGGCGAAGGCGATGTCTGTTCCCTCGCCATGACCGAGGAGAACGGCTACCGCGCCGCCAGACGGTTGCTCGAGCGCAGCGATGCGCCGACAGCGATCGCCTGCTCCAGCCTGATCATGGCGCTCGGCGTCGTGCGCGCGGTGCGCGATCTCGGCCTGACCATTCCGGGCGACCTGTCGCTGATCGCCCACGACGACGTCTTCCCCTGGCTGAAGCCGGAGAATTTTTCGGTGCCGTTGTCGACGACGCGTTCGTCGATCCGCCTGGCCGGCGCTCGTATCGCCGAGCGGCTGGCGGCGCGGATTTCGGGGTTGGAGGAGGGCGCCCGCGGCGAAGTCTGGCCGGTCGACCTGGTCATCAGGGGATCGGTCGCCGGCGCACCGCCGTAAGGGTAAAATGTTGGCGGGGCCGGGAAATGCGACATCGCGGTTCGCCCCCCTCTGTCCTGCCGGACAAAGGGGGGTGCTTCGCGCCGCCCCTCATCGCTTTACCTCCCACGCGGACTTACTCCTTCGCCGCCTCGGCCGCCCTGATATCCAACAGGCCATAGCCGAAATCATTGTCCCGCCCCTTGGGGCCGAGATCCCTTGCCGTGGCGGCCAGCGCTTTCTCGACCCAGTCGGCGGAACGGTCGGGTGCGGCATGCAGCAGATTGGCGATCGCGCCGGTGACGATCGCTGCGGCAAACGAGGTGCCGGTGACCACATCAGAACCGGCGCCGCTCGGCGCCACCATCTCGACGCCGGGAGCGGAGAGGAAGACGTAGGCGCCGCGATTGGCCTGCTGCATCAGCCCGTCTTTGGCATCGGTGGCGGTCACCGCGATGACGCCGTCGAAGGCGGCCGGGTAGCCGTAGGGCGCCTTCGGTCCGTTGTTGCCGGCGGCGGCGACCAGCACGATGCCCAGGGCGCGAGCATTGCGGCAGGCGACGCCGAGCAGGTCGTTCTTCGGGCCGACGAAGCTCATATTGATGATGCGGACGTCCTGCTCCGCCGCCCAGTCGAGCGCCGCAAGGATGACGTCCATCGTCGATTTGCCGCCCTCGAAGGCGCGGGCGTGGTAGATCCTGGCGCCCGGCGCCATGCCTTTGAGCGCGCCGACGCCGGCGATCAGGCCGTCGATCGAGGTGCCGTGATCGCGCGCCTCGATCGGCACGTCGGGCATTGCGTCGAACTGATCGGCGATGACGCCGGAGAGTGCTGGATTGGTGTCGTCGATGGCGGTGTCGACGACCGCAATGCGCACGTTCTCGCCGCTCGCCCCTTTCGCATCGAGCGCAATGCGCTCGAAGGCATAGTTGACGATGGTGGCTGCCTGCTGCAGCGAGTAGATATGGTTGGGCTCGCGCCGTAAAGTACGGCCGTCGGCGGAAAGCTGCGCCAGCACGACGCCGACCGGGCGGCCATCGGGAATGCCGAAGCGCACCAGCGTGGCGCCGAGCAACTGAGACTGGCGCTGCGAGCGCACCTCGAGGCCAAAGGAGGCGGCGATCTGCTGGACGGCGTCGCCCTCCACCGTCACCAGCACCTCGTCCGGCACGACATCACCGACGATGGCGCGGGGCGGCTCGGCCGCGACGAGATCGCTGGGCGAAACGATCGGGCCGGCGGCCGCAGCGGCTTGTATCGCTGTCGCACCGGCAGGCGGGACCGGCGGCGGCAACGCACCGCTGGCCGGATCGCGGCGCGGATCGGGCGTCGGCAGCGGCGCCTGGCCGCCGCCGATCGGATTGGGGAACAGGTCGACGATCAGCGCGGGAAGAAGCACCGCATTTGTCGCGGCAGGACCTGCGCCGGGCCTTTCGCCGCTGCCATCCTTTGTGTCGCGCTTGATGCAGTCGGCCGCCGTCGCCCCTCGGTTGAGGCAGTCGATTTCAGTCTGCGTAAGGGTCGGATCATTGGTCTGCGCCAAGGCCGGCACAGCGCCGATTATCATCGCCGCCACGAGCAGCGCCGCAAATCGGATGACCGCCCTAGCCGCCATCGACCGGTTTCCTTCCCTCGACCACAGCCTCCGCGAAAGGCTGGGCGGCAATCAGGCCGAGCACTTTTTCATAGTCGGCTGCGGTCGCGGCCGGGATGCCAAGACGGAAGACACCTTCGGCGGTCGGGCCGGCGGCAATCTTCAGCTGGTGCTCGCCAAGAAAAGCGACAATGTCGGCCATCTTGGCATCCGGCTTGAACGTGACCAGCGCGAACGGCATTTTCGCAAGATCGCCTTGCTGGCCGGCAATTTCGAAATCGCTGTCGATGCCGCCAGGCTGCTCAAACGCCTGCACCACAACAAGCGCCAGCAGAGCCGCGGCCGCAGCCCAGGCGACGCCGGCGGGCACCGCGATGAAGCGGCCCCACGCTTGCGTCAGCCAGGACGACGCCGCCGGCGCGCGCACCGGGCCGGCCTCGGCGTCAAGCGCCCGGGCGAAGCGGCTGAGCGCATCGGCCGGCGGGCGGATCGCTTCATTGGATGCAGCTGTGCTGGAGAATTCGGCTTCGGCCTCGCCGAGTGCGGCAAGCGCTGCCGGGTCGGTCGCCAGCCATTCCTCGACGGCTTCGAGCTCTGCACCTTCCAGCGAGCCATTCAGGTAGAACGGCAGCAGCGTTTCCATTTCATCGCGGCGCGACATCTTTTCAGCGGCGCTCATGGCCACCCCCTGTCGTAACCGGCGGCCTTGAGTGCCTCGCCGAGTTTCTTGCGGGCGTAGAACATTCTGGTCTTGACGGTGGCGACCGGAATACCGAGTACCTCGCCGATCTCGCTCACCGACTGTCCGTGGTAGTAGGCAAGGTCGATCACCGTTCGGTGTTCTTCCGGCAAGGCATCGATGAAACGCCGCAACGCGGCGCCCTTGTCTTCCTTCATGGTGACGACTTCCGGAGAGTCGGCGCCGTCGGCGACCTGGGCGGCGTCATCGTCGTCGATCCAGTCTTCCTTTTTCTTGCGCAACGACGACAGCGCCTTGAAGCGGGCGATGCCGAGCAGCCACGTCGAGACTTCCGAGCGCCCCTCGAAGCCGGGCGCCTGGCGCCAGAGTTCGAGAAACACCTCGTTGGCGATATCGTCGGCCATCATTTCCGATCCGGTCTGGCGCACCACGAAACGGTAGACCCGCGCGTGGTGGCGCATGAACAGGAGCCGCACGGCGGCGCGGTCGCCCTTCGCGACCCGGCCGACAAGCGCACGATCGGTTTCCGTCGCTGCCGTCATGGCCGATCGAGCCGCCTGGCTCCTGTCTGCTCTGTCGCTGATCGGCCCAAAAAGGTTCACCGCTTTCCGCCCAGAATTTCCTGAAAGCTAGCCGAAGAGCGGCAGTGTTGCCAGAGGGAGGTTCTTCCCTTCTCCCCCTGTGGGAGAAGGTGGCCGAGCGAAGCTCGGTCGGATGAGGGGTGCTGGACGGATCGCTACACCGAAGAATTAAGCGCTTCAAATCCCTCAATATTTTCACGCCGAGTTTCTTCCAACACCCCTCATCCGTCTTGCCGCTTCGCGACAATCCACCTTCTCCCACAAGGGGGAGAAGGGAAGACGCGCGCTCAGTCGAGGAACGGCCTGGCCTTCATTGTCGCGGGCACCGGGACGCCGAGGCGCGCAAGCACCGTCGGCGCAAGCTGCAGCTGGTCTAGCAGCGTGTCGGCCTCCGGCCCGTTGCCCTGTCCGAAATAATACAGAGCAAAATCCTGCATCTCGTCGTCATGGCCGCCATGATGGCCGCGATCGGTCTGGCCGTGATCGGCGGTCACGAAGACCTCGTAGCCGGCTTTCCGCCAGCGCGGCAGGAAGGCGGCGAGCATGCCGTCCATCGCATAGACGGCATGGTCCATCTCATGGCAGTCATGGCCGAAGCGGTGGCCCATCGAGTCCAGCGTGCAGGTGTGCAGGATGCCGTAGTCGATGCCGTGGCGTCTGGTCAGCATGGTCAGCGTCGCGAACAGGTCGACGTCGCTCGGCGTCATCTGGTTGCGGGCATTGTAGCCGGTCATGGTGTGGAACCGGCCATGGGTGATCGGCCCGCCCGGCTCGTCGAACTCCATGTCCTCGACCAGATCGAACGGATAGGCCCGGAAGAATTCGGACCAGTAGGAATGGGTGACCGCACCTGTCTTGCCGCCGGCCCTGCTGACCTCGGAGAAGATATCCGGCTGCTCGACGCGGAAGCGGTTCTCGTTGGTCAAGATGCCATGCACCTGCGGCGCTACGCCGGTGTGGATCGAGGCATAGCAGCAGGCAGAGGTCGACGGCAGCACGGAACGCATCTTCCAGACGCGCGCTTCGCCCGATTGCACCCAGCCTTCGAGGTTGCCCATCAGCCGGCGCCAGTTGCGGTAAGGCACGCCGTCGAGGATGATCAGCAGAAGTTTTGTCTTCAGCGCCACCGGTGTGTCTAATTGCCCGCGCTGGCCATGCGCCGTCCCTTGATCGCCTTTTCCAGCCAGCCGATCTCCATTTCGGGGACTGAGGACAAGAGAAGGTCGGTATAGGCATCGAACGGCGGCGCCAGCACCTGGCTCTTGGCGCCATAGCGCACCACCTCGCCGCGATACATCACCGCGATCGAATCGGCGATCGACTTCACCGTCGCGAGGTCGTGGGTGATGAACAAATAGGCGACGTTTTCCTCCTTCTGCAGCTCGAGCAGCAGCTTCAGGATGCCGTTGGCGACCAGCGGGTCGAGCGCCGAGGTCACCTCGTCGCAGATGATCAGCTTCGGCTTGGCGGCAAGCGAACGGGCGATGCAGACACGCTGCTTCTGGCCGCCGGAAAGCTCGGCCGGGTAGCGGTCGATGAAACCCTTGCCCATCTCGATCTTGTCGAGCAGCTCGGCGACGCGCTTGTCGCGCTCGCGGCCGCGCAAACCAAAATAGAATTCGAGCGGCCGGCCGATGATGGTGCCGACGGTCTGGCGCGGGTTCATCGCCACGTCGGCCATCTGGTAGATCATCTGCAACTGGCGCAGATCCTCCTTGGGCCGATCGGCAAGCCGGTTGGCGAGCGGCCGCCCGTCGAAGGTGACGGTGCCTTGTTCGGGCGGCAGAAGGCCGGTGATGGCGCGCGCCAGCGTCGACTTGCCCGAGCCGGACTCGCCGACCACCGCCAGCGTCTGGCCAGGATAGATGTCAACCGAGACGTTCTTCAGCACCTTGATGTGGCTGCGGCCATAGGCGGCGGTGATGTTCTTGACCGACAGGAACGGCGTCGTGCCGGGCTTCTGTTCCTGGTGCTCGATCTCATGCACCGAGACCAGCGCATTGGTGTATTCCTGGCGCGGTGCCTTGATGATCTGGCGGGTGTCGCCCCATTCGACCAGCCGGCCGTGGCGCAGCACCATGATCTCGTCCGAGACCTGGGCGACGACGGCCAAGTCGTGGGTGATGTAGAGCGCTGCGACATGTGTGTCGCGGATGGCGTCCTTGATCGCCGCCAGCACGTCGATCTGCGTCGTCACGTCGAGCGCCGTGGTCGGCTCGTCGAAGACGATCAGGTCGGGCTCGGAGCACAGCGCCATCGCAGTCATCACGCGCTGCAGCTGGCCGCCTGACACCTGGTGCGGAAAGCGCTCGCCGATGGTTTCGGGGTTCGGCAGGCTGAGCTTCTTGAACAGCGCGATGGCGCGCTTTTCGGCCGCGGCCCGTGTCGCCGTGCCATGCAGCAGCGTCGCCTCGACGACCTGGTCCATAAGCCTGTGCGCCGGGTTGAAGGCGGCGGCAGCCGATTGCGCGACATAGCAGACCTCGCGGCCGCGCAGCTTGCGAAAGCCCTCCTTGCCGCCCTTGAGAATGTCGCGGCCGTTGAGGATCACTTCGCCGCCGGTGATCCGCACGCCGCCGCGGCCATAGCCCATCGACGCCAGGCCGATGGTCGACTTGCCGGCGCCGGACTCGCCGATCAGGCCGAGCACCTTGCCCTTCTCGAGCGACAGCGAGACGTCGTGGACCAGCACGATGTTCTTCGGCGCTTCGCCCGGCGGGAACACGGTGGCCTCGATGCGCAGATTGCGGACATCGAGCAGCACGGACTTTGCTCGCTGGTCAGCCATTACCCGCGCCCTCCCTTCAGGCTCGTCGTGCGGTTGAGCACCCAGTCGGCGACAAGGTTGACGGAAATCGCCAGCATGGCGATCGCCGCGGCAGGGATGAGCGCCGCCGCGATGCCGAAGACGATGCCGTCCTTGTTTTCCTTGACCATGCCGCCCCAGTCGGCGCTAGGTGGCTGCACGCCGAGGCCGAGGAAGGACAGCGTCGACAGGAACAGCACGGCATAGATGAAGCGCAGGCCGAGTTCCGAAACCAGCGGCGACAACGCATTGGGCAGGATCTCGCGGAAGATGATCCACACGCTGCCTTCGCCGCGCAGCTTGGCCGCCTCGACGAAATCCATGACGTTGATGTCGACGGCGACCGCCCGCGACAGGCGGTAGACACGGGTCGAGTCGAGAATGCCCATGACCAGGATCAGCGTCACCAGATTGGTTGGCAGCACCGAGAGCACGACGAGGCCCATGATCAGCGTCGGGATCGACATCAGGAGATCGACGAGACGCGACATAAGCGTGTCGAACCAGCCGCCGAAGACCGCCGCCGCGAAGCCAAGAATGGCGCCGAGCGAGAACGACAGCGCGGTGGCCAGCACAGCGATGAACAGCGTGACGCGGGCGCCGTAGATCATGCGCGAAAGAAGGTCGCGGCCGAGATTGTCGGTGCCCAGCCAATGTGTCGCCGACATCGGTCCCCAGACATCGCCGACGATCTCGCCATTGCCATAGGGCGCGATCCACGGCGCGAAGATCGCCGCCAGCACGAACAGCGCAGTCAGCACCAGGCCGATCAGCGCGGGAATGGGGATGCGTTTTATGTCGAGCATGCCCGCTCCCCCCTATTTCGGATGTCTGAGACGCGGATTGGCGACGATCGCCGCTATGTCCGCAATGATGTTCAGGCTGATGTAGACGGCGGCAAAGATCAGGCCGACCGCCTGCACCACCGGCACGTCGCGCTTGGTGACATGGTCGACGAGAAATTGCCCCATGCCGGGATAGACGAAGATCACTTCGACCACGACGACGCCGACGATGAGATAAGCGAGGTTGAGCATGACGACGTTGATGATCGGCGCAATCGCGTTGGGAAAGGCATGCCTGCGAATGACGGCGAATGCCGAAAGCCCCTTGAGCTCGGCGGTTTCCACATAAGCCGATTGCATGACATTGAGGATCGCGGCGCGCGTCATCCGCATCATGTGAGCAAGCACCACCAGCGTCAGTGCTGCCGCCGGCAGCATGATCGCCTGCATGCGCTCGCCGAAAGGCATTCCGTCATAGACCGTCGAGATGCCGGGGAAGATCTGGTATTTCACGGCAAAGAAATAGACGAGCACGTAGCCGATGAAGAACTCGGGAAACGAGGTCGAGGCAAGCGCCAGTCCGGAGATCAGCTTGTCGACCCAGCCATTGCGGTAACGCACCGCGATCAGGCCGAGAATGATCGCCAGCGGCACGGCCACGACCGCCGCCCAGAAGGCGAGGAACAGCGTGTTCCACAACCGCCCCTTGATCGACGTCGCAATATCCTGCCCGCTCGACATGGCGGTGCCGAGATCGCCGGTCACGACGCCGCCGAGCCAGCGGAAATAGCGGACAAAGGCCGGATCGTTGAGGCCGAGCTGCTCGCGCAGATTGGCGAGCGATTCCGGTGTCGCCGACTGTCCGAGGATGGCTTGCGCGACGTCGCCGGGCAGGATCTGGGTGCCGGCGAAGATCAGGACCGATACGGCCAACAGCAGGAGGATGCCCAGCGCAATGCGCTGGGCCACCAGTTTCACGATGGGTGAGGACATCTCCGCAAGGCCGGGCTCAGGCTTCGAGCCAGCACTTTGCCAGAGCGTATCCGTTCATCAGCTCCTGATGCGGATCGTCGACCCAGCCGGCGACCTTGGCACCCGTCGCGTCGATGAACTGATTGAACATCGGCAGGATCAGGCCGCCCTCGTCGCGCACCATGACGGCCATGTCGTGGTACATCTGCTTGCGCTTGGCCTCGTCGAGCTCGGCGCGCGCCGCCAGCACCATCTTGTCGAAATCCGGACGCTTGAAACGTGTGTCGTTCCAGTCGGCGGTCGACAGGTAGGCGGTCGAATACATCTGGTCCTGCGTCGAGCGTCCGCCCCAGTAGGAAGCGCTGAAGGGCTGCTTGTTCCAGACTTCGTGCCAGTAGCCGTCGCCGGGCTCGCGCTTGATCTCGAGGGTGATGCCGGCCTTGGCGGCGCTCTGCTGAAAGAGCTGCGAAGCATCGACAGCGCCGGGGAAGGCGACGTCCGACGTCCTGAGCAGGACGGCGCCGTCATGGCCCGACTTCTTGTAGTGGAACTTGGCCTTGTCGGGATCGTATTTGCGCTGCTCGATCTCGGTAAACAGCGGATAGGACGCGTTGATCGGGAAATCGTTGCCGAGCGAGCCATAGCCACGCAGGATCTTGTCCAGCATCTCCTCGCGGTCGATCGCCAGCTTCAGCGCCATCCTGAGGTCGTTGTTGTCGAACGGCGCCGTGTTGCAATGCATGATAAACACGTAGTGGCCGGGGCCGGCATGGTTGCGGATGGTGACACCGGGCAGACGCTTGATCAGGTCGACGATCTTCGGCTCGACGCGGTTGATCATGTTGACCTGGCCGCCCTGCAGGGCCGACGTACGCGCCGTGGCGTCGTTGATAACGATGACCTCGATCTGGTCGGCATGGCCCATCTTGTCGCCCTGCCAGTAATTGGCGAAACGTTCGGCACCATGGCGAACACCAGGCTCGTTGGTCACGATCTTGTACGGGCCGGCGCCGATACCGGCGTCGGGCTTGTCCTTGCCGCCGTTGGGCTGGACGATCAAGTGGTAGTCGCTGAGCAGGTAGGGCAGGTCGGCGTTCGCCTCCTTCAAGGTCAGCACGACTTCCTTGCCGCTGGCCTTGATGCTCTCGATGCCCTTCATGTAGCCGAGCGCGCCGGACTTCGACTTCTCGTCGGAATGACGCTCGAGCGTGGCGGCCACGTCCTCGGC
This sequence comes from Mesorhizobium sp. WSM4844, assembly GCF_055811775.1. Lineage (NCBI taxonomy): Bacteria > Pseudomonadati > Pseudomonadota > Alphaproteobacteria > Hyphomicrobiales > Phyllobacteriaceae > Mesorhizobium > Mesorhizobium sp. WSM4844. The sequence goes on from NZ_JBVVQB010000005.1 coordinate 215,218, forward strand.
AGTCACCGTCTTGCCATTGTGGAATTCGACGCCGTCGCGGATTTTCAGCGTCCACACCTTGCCGTCGTCCGACGAACCAATTTCCTCAGCGATGCGGTTTTCGAGCTTGCCGTCGGGGGACAGCTCGACGATCATTTCGCCCCAGCATTTGCCGAAGGCGAACGGAACCTGCGTCATCATCAGCGCCGGGTCGAGGCTGTTGGTGGACTCGCCGCCGACCAGGCCGGCCTTCAGCGTGCCGCCCTTGACCGGACCGGCGGCGCGCGCCGCGCGTGAAAGCAGCGAGTTGGCGAAGGTCGCGGTGACGCCGAGCGCTGCCGCCCGGCCGAGAAAATCACGACGGCTCAGTTTGCCGGATGCGACGCGCCGGCTAAGAAATTCCAGTTCGTTCGACATGTTGAGTTCCTCACTCTGTTGGTTCGACCTTGTGGCCTTTTTTTATGGTTTCTTGTGAGGAGAATAATGACCGCAAGGGAACGCCGTAAGCAAGACCGAATGCGACATGCCGTGGCGTAAATCGCACGTCGCAATTGGACCAATCCGAATAAGCGCTCAAAGCAGCGCGCGCGGGATGCTCTCCTCGAAATTGCGCTCGAAAACCAGTTTCTCACCTTCATAGGCTTCGATTCTGGCGTTAACCATGAAGTTTTGCGCGTCGGATCGCATCTCGGCTGATGTTTCGGTGCGCACCGACCATCCATTTCGCGACAGCGTTTGCGTCCAGTGCGTCTTGCCCGACGCTGACAGCGGATTGTCAGGGTGGATCGCCCATGTCTCTCGGGCGATGCTGCCATTGGCGAGGCCATGCTCCAGGTCGCGCACCTCGCCGAAATCGTCGACGATGGAAAGCGTGATCATTCCGGTCTTTTCATCGCAATTGACATGACGCTCGGAATTGGCAGCGCGGAGTGTCTCCGTCGCCCAGGGCGCGGCTGCCTCCGGCGTGGGGAACGTGACTTCGTCGCCCTTCGCCAGCGGGCGCAGCGGCAGCTTCAGCGTTGCCGCCGACAGGTCGAGCCGGACCGGTTCCGGCGATGGCCAGATCATCGGCCAGTAGGCGTTCGAAACAGCAATACGCAGGCGGTGGCCTGATGGTACGCGATAGGCACATTGGTCGAGCACGACCCGGGCGCTGACGGCTTCGCCCGGCACCAGCGCTTGCGGGAATTCGTGCGAATTGCGGTGCGTCAGGTTGAGCACGCCGTAGGAGATCAGCTCCGACGCGCCGTCGGGATGCACGTCGCACAGCCGGATGGCGATGTTCGCCTGGCGCCGGTCCGACGAGACCCGGACCGACACCTCCGGCGCGCCGACAATGTCGATCGCTTCGGTCAGCACCGGCTGGTCGAAACACACCGACAGCGCATCGTCGGGGCGCTGATCGCCGGGCAGTTCCGGGCCGAAGGTGAAGGGAAAATATTCGCCGCCGGCAAGACCGCAGCTTTGCGGCGAAGCGACGATGGCCGGCTTGCTGCCTTCTGCGATCAACTCGATGTCCTGCGTCTTGATGTCAGGCGACGGCCACACCGGTTCGGCGACCCAGCGGCCTGGCCGCCCGGGATGCCAGCGTGCGGGGCGGACGCCGTCCATGACATAGGCGCGGTAGGCAGGATCGGCATCGACGCCGGTCTCGATGTCCTTCAGCCAGCGGTCCCACCAGCGCAACGCCTCCTGCAGGAAGCCGATGCGCGGTTCAGGCGCCGCATAATGTGGGTACTTGTGGATCCACGGGCCGACGATGCCTTTGACCGGCGCTTTGATATTGGCGACGAGATGGGAAATGGTGTTGCGATAGCCGTCATGCCAGCCGCCGATCGACAGCACGGCGGCCTGGATGGCGGAATAGTCCTCGCAGATCGAACCGCGCTTCCAATAGGCGTCGCGGTGCTGATGCTTCAGCCACAATGGCGCCAGGAAGGGCTGGTTCGCCAGTCGGGTCAACCACAGGTCGCGCCAGCGGTTGTCGCCGGCGAGCAGCGGATCCGGTGGCCGCGACGAATAGGACAGCATGGTCGAGGCCCAGCCGAAATTCTCGACCAGCAGGCAGCCGCCCTTGTAGTGGATGTCGTCGGCATAGCGGTCGACGGTCGAACAGAGACTGATGACCGCCTTCAGCGCCGGCGGCCGCTTGGCTGCCGTCTGCAGGCAGTTGAAGCCGCCCCAGGAGATGCCCATCATGCCGACATTGCCGTTGCACCAGGGCTGGGCCGCCGCCCAGGCGATCACGTCGCATGCGTCCTGCAATTCCTGCTCGGAATATTCGTCATCCATCAGCCCTTCGGAATCGCCATTGCCGCGCATGTCGACGCGGATAGAGGCGTAGCCGTGACCGGCGAAATAGGGATGCGTCAGCTGGTCCCGATAAATTGTGCCGTCGCGCTTGCGGTAGGGCAGGTGCTCGAGGATCGCCGGCACCGGATCGTCGGCGGCATCGGCCGGCATCCACGCCCGCGCCGACAGCCGGCAGCCATCCGGCATGACGATGCCCATGTCCGGAAACTCGACGACCTTGCGGGGAAATTCAGTGACGGTTTTCATGCGGGCGACTCCAGGGACCGCCAAATGATGGAGCCCGTGGGACGTCGTCGTGGGCCAGCCAACGAATTCGGCTGGTCAATCCGCGTCAACTCAACGGAATGTCGTTTTCGTCCTTGCTCGCCTGGTAAGCGCTGGACAGTTCGTCGTAGCGCGCCGAGATCTTGCCGATCCGTGCTTCCAGCCGCTTGCGCTCGGCCTCGGGCAGCGACCGCACCAGTCTTCGGATCGAAAAGCTCTTCCAATAGGCGTTCTCGGCATTGTAGCCGCCGGGGTCGAGGGTGAAGACCTCTTTCAGGATCTTCAGATCGTGCGGGATGGCGAAGCTGTCGCGCGAATCCTCATGCGAAAACAAATAGTAGAAATTATCGAAGCCGGTCCAGGTGATCGCCGACAAGCAGAGCGAGCAGGGTTCATGTGTGGCGAGAAAAATCGCATCCCTGGTGTCGACGCGCTCAGCCTTGGGCATTTCGTAGAACCGCTTCAGGCAGTGAACTTCGCCATGCCAGAGCGGGTTCTCAGTCTCGTTGTTGGTCTCTGCGAGCACCAACGAGTGGTCTTCCTTCCGCAGGATCGCTGCGCCGAACAGCTTGTTGCCGTGGGCGACTCCTTCGGCCGTCTTCGGCACGATGTCATGCTCGATGACGTCGAGCAGTCGGTCGATCAGCGAGACGTCGACTTCATGCGGTCCCCTTGGGAAGATGGATCTCATAAGCGTGCGAGAAATGGCATTCTTCGAGGTTGGAGCCGTCGCCACCGCGGTCGACGACGAGGAAATCCTGAGCCTCGCCGATCGGCGTCAGCACGCCGTGCCAGCGATTGCGCGGATAGTTGACGCCCTGCCCGGGCGCGGTGAGGAAGGCGTGCGGCTCGCCCGGGCCGTCGTCGCCATCATGGCAGACGACGACCAGGAACGGCCGTGGCGACAACGGCATGAAAGCCTGGCTGCCGAACGGATGACGCTCGACCATGGTGAGCTTCAGCGGAAAATCGCAAGGCGTGCCGCGCACCATGGAAATCAGCACGCGCCCATTCGGCCCCTGCGCTTCGACTGTGGCGAGGTCGTGGTAGCGCTCGGCCTTCCCGCCATTGATCGGGTAGTGATTGTCGCCGCCCATATCGATGACGTCGCCGAACTCGGCAAAATTTTCGCGGGTAAGCGGCCGCGCCACGATGCGGGTCATGGCGCGCGCCTCCCGACGCCGGCGCCACCAAGCTTGGCGTGCCGGTTGACATCCTTGTAGAGCAAATAGCGGAATTTTCCGGGGCCGCCAGCATAGCAGGCCTGCGGACAGAAGGCGCGCAGCCACATATAGTCGCCGGCCTCGACCTCGACCCAGTCCTGGTTGAGGCGGTAGACCGCCTTGCCCTCCAGCACATAGAGGCCGTGTTCCATGACATGCGTCTCGGCGAAGGGAATGACCGCGCCCGGTTCGAGCGTGACGATGGTGACATGCATGTCGTGGCGCATGTCTTCAGGGTCAACGAAGCGCGTCGTCGCCCAACGGCCCTCGGTGCCGGGCATCGGCGTCGGCGCAATGTCCTGTTCGTTGGCAAAGAAGGCTTGCGGGACATCAATGCCTTCGACGGCGTCGTAAGCCTTGCGGATCCAGTGGAAGCGGACAGCAGCGCTGCTCTCGTTGCGAACGCTCCATCCGCTGGTCGGCGGCAGGAAAGCAAAGCCGCCCGGCTGCAGGACATGCTTCTCGCCAGCCAGCAAAACGCTCAGTTCGCCCTCGACCACGAACAAGGCGCCCTCGGCGGCGGCATCCGGTTCCGGCCGGTCGCTGCCGCCGCCGGGCGCGACCTCGACGATGTATTGCGAAAACGTCTCGGCAAAACCCGACAGCGGGCGCGACAGCACCCAGACGCGGGTCTTGTCCCAGAACGGCAGGGCGCTGGTGACGATGTCCTGCATCACCCCCCTGGGAATGACGGCATAGGCCTCGGTGAAGACGGCCCGGCCGGTCAGCAGCTCACTCTGGCCGGGGTGGCCGCCCTGCGGCGCGTAATAGGTTCGGTCGGCCATTTTCATCGTATCCATCAGTTCAAAGCCTGTTTCGGAAGCCAAAGCCTATTACGGAGCTAGGCCTATTGCGGAAGCATGTCCTTGAGGCGGAGCAGTGCGATACGCTCGACCTGTTTGCAGGCGGTTTCGAATTCAACGGCGCGGCTGTTGCCGATGCGCGCCTCGAACTCCGCCAGGATTTCTTCCTTGGTCTTGCCTTTCACCGCGATGATGAAGGGGAAGCCGAAACTGGTGACGTAGGCGGCATTGAGCTTGGAGAACAGCTCGCGCTCTTTATCGGTCAGCGCCTCGAGCCCTGCGGAAGCCTGTTCCCTGGCCGATTCCGCAGTCAGCCGCTTGGTTTGCGCCAGTTTGCCGGCAAGGTCGGGATGGGCGTTGAGCACGGAGAGCCGCTCGGCCCCGCTGGCGCCGCGAAAGACACGGCACAGCGCATTGTGCAGGCCGCCGGCACTGTCATGCGCCGGACCGAGCTCCAGCTCATAGGCGCGCTCGGCGATCCACGGCGAATGCTCGAATACGCCGCCGAATGCCTGGACGAAAGCCTCGAATTCCATCTTCGACGGGCGCAGCGTCGGCGGCCGGAACGGATGGTTCTCTTGCCAGTGCCTTGCAATGTCGATGCGTCGCGCGAGCCAGACCCTGTCGTGTGATTTGACGTAGTCGACGAAGCGCTTCAGCGCCGCGACCCGGCCCGGCCGGCCGACGAGGCGGCAGTGCAGGCCGATATTCATCATGCGCGGCCGTCCTGCCTTGCCCTCGGCATAGAGCGTATCGAAACTATCCCTGAGATAGGCGAAGAACTGGTCGCCCGAGTTGAAGCCCTGCGGCGTGGCGAAACGCATATCGTTGGCGTCGAGCGTATAGGGGATGATGAGCTGCGGCTTTGCCGACCCGTCCGGCCCAGCATGCTCGAACCAGTACGGCAGCTCGTCGTCATAGGTGTCCGACACATAGTCGAAGCCGCCCTCTTCCGCCGCCAGCCGCACGGTGTTGATCGACGTGCGGCCGGTGTACCAGCCGGTCGGCCGTGCGCCTGTCACCTCGTAGTGCAGCCGGATTGCCTCGTCCATGTCGCGGCGCTCGTCCTCCGGCGCATGGTCGCGATAGTCGATCCATCTCAGCCCGTGCGAGGCGATCTCCCAGCCGGCCTCCTGCATCGCCACGACCTGGTCGGGCGAACGCGCCAGTGCTGTGGCGACGCCGTAGCAGGTGATCGGCACCTCGGCTTCGGTGAACAGGCGCAGCAATCGCCAGAAGCCGGCGCGGGCACCATATTCGTAGATCGATTCCATGTTCCGGTGGCGCTGCCCGGGCCAGGGTGCAGCGCCGACGATCTCGGACAGGAAGGCTTCCGAAGCCTTGTCGCCGTGCAGGACGCAATTTTCGCCGCCTTCCTCGTAATTGACGACGAACTGCACCGCGACATGCGCCCTGCCGGGCCATTTCGGATCCGGCGGATTGGCGCCGTAGCCGCGCATGTCTCGTTCGTAACGCATTGTCGCTCCTGCCGGATAGTGTGATCAGGATAGTCGAAAGGATTGCTTGCGCATTCCCCCGAAAATTTTTGAAAGTGTTTTTGCAGCACTTCACTCGACCGGGACTTATGCATCGCCTTTAATGGGCGCACAATTCGCCAAACATGTTCGACTGTACCGGACATGTTCGAGTGTACCGGAATGGGAGCAGCCAGTGGCGGAAACGTCGAAAGCCGAAGGCGGACGTCTGACGACCCATGTCCTCGACACCGCGACCGGCAGGCCGGCGGCAGGCCTGTCGATCGAGCTTTACCGCATCAACGACGACATGCGGACGCATCTGAAGACAGCGGTCACCAATGCCGACGGCCGGTGTGACGCGCCGCTGCTTGCCGACGCGGAATTCCGCACCGGCGAATACGAGCTGGTCTTCGCCGCCGGCGACTATCTGCGCCGGCAGGGGTTGAGACTGCCGGAACCGGCCTTCCTCGACAGCGTGCCGATCCGCTTCGGCATGGCCGAGCCGATGCACTATCACGTGCCGCTGCTCATATCGCCCTACGGCTATTCGACCTATCGGGGGAGCTGAGACATGACGAGGCTCAAGATACGCAATGAGATACGCTTCATCCTCAATGGCGAGGATGTTGCGCTGACCACGGTCGCGCCCGACGAGACTTTGCTCGACTGGCTGCGGCTCGAGCGCTCGCTGCGCGGCACCAAGGAAGGCTGCGCCGAGGGCGACTGCGGCGCTTGCACCGTGCTGGTCGGAAGGCTGTCAGGCGGCCGGCTCGTCTATGAAAGCGTCAATGCCTGCATCCGCTTCCTTGGCTCGCTCGATCGCACGCATGTCGTAACCGTCGAGCATCTGCGCGGCGACGGCGAAAAACTGCATCCGGTGCAGCAGGCGATGGTCGATTTCCACGGCTCGCAATGCGGCTTCTGCACGCCGGGCTTCGTCATGTCGCTTTATGCCCTGTGGATGCGGTCACCGGAGCCGTCGGATGCAGCCATCGAAAAGGCGCTTCAGGGCAATCTCTGCCGCTGCACCGGCTACGAGGCGATCATGCGGGCGGCACGTGCCATCTCCAGCTACAGCAAGGCGGCAAAGGATCCGCTGGCAGCGGAGCGCAAGGCGATCACGAGCAAGCTCGAAGCGATGAAAGACGGTTCGCGCATCGAGATCGGCGCCGGCAAGCAGCGCCTGGTCGTCCCGGCCGATGCCGACGACCTCGCCGCCGTGCTCGGCAAGGAGCCGGGCGCCACCATCGTTGCCGGTTCGACCGATGTCGGCCTGTGGGTGACCAAGCACATGCGCGAGATTGCGCCGGCGATCTTCATCGGCAATCTCGACGGGCTGTGCCGGATTTCCGAAGACAAGGGCATCATCTCGATTGGCGCTGGTGTCACCTACACCGAGGCTTTCTCAATGCTGGCGAAACGCATCCCGGCGCTAGGCCCGCTGTTCGATCGCATCGGCGGCGACCAGGTGCGCAACATGGGCACGATCGGCGGCAACATCGCCAATGGCTCGCCGATCGGCGACACGCCGCCGCCGCTGATCGCACTCGGCGCGCGGCTGACGCTGCGCCGCGGCAACAAGCGGCGGACGATCTCGCTTGAAGACTTCTTCATCGCCTATGGCAAGCAGGACCGACAGCCGGGCGAATTCGTCGAGGCCGTGCATGTCCCAGTGCCGGGCAGGGATACCAAATTCGCCGTCTACAAGATCACCAAGCGCCGTGACGAGGACATCACCGCCGCACTTGGCGCATTCCTGCTGGCCCTGGCCAAGGACGGCACGGTGGCGGAGGTGCGCATCGCCTATGGCGGCATGGCGGCAACGCCGAAGCGGGTTTTCGGCGTGGAAAAGGCGCTGCTTGGCAGGCCCTGGACAGAACCGACGGTCGAGACCGCCATGGCCGAGTACGCCAAAGATTTTACCCCGCTGACCGACATGCGGGCGAGCGCCGAATACCGGGCGCTGGCGGCGCGCAACCTGCTGTTGCGGTTCTTCGCCGAGACCAGCGGCACCAAAGCACCGATCCAGATATCGCGCCACGAGGCGGCGTGATGACCAAGCACGCTCCAAACCTCAAGGCGCAGAAAATCGCTGGTGGCGTTGCCACCGACCAGCGTCATGATTCCGCGCACAAGCATGTCCGCGGCACGGCCGTCTATATCGATGACATGCCGGAATCATCCGGCATGCTGCATGGCTGCCTCGGGCTTTCGACGGCCACGCATGCCACCATCAGCAGCATGGACCTGGCGCCGGTGCGCGCAGCACCCGGCGTCGTCGACGTGCTGACGGCGAGCGACGTGCCGGGCGAAAACGACATTTCGCCGACCGGCCGCCACGACGAACCGGTGCTGGCCGACGGCAAGGTGCAGTTCTTCGGCCAACCGATCTTTTGCGTCATCGCCGAAACCCGCGAGCAGGCGCGCCGCGCCACAAGGCTGGCCAAGGTCGAATACAAGGAATTGCCTTTCGTCACCGACATCGGCGTCCTCGATCCCAGCAAGGACAAGCTGGTCACGCCGCCGCTGACCCTGAGGCGCGGCGATGCCGCGGCTGCGATCAGGGCGGCGCCGCGCCGGCTGAAAGGAAAAATGCGCATCGGCGGCCAGGACCATTTTTATCTCGAAGGCCAGATCGCCATGGCCATTCCCGGCGAGGATCAGGACGTCACGATTTATTCGTCGACTCAGCATCCGAGCGAAATCCAGCACATGGTCAGCCATGCGCTCGGCGTGCCGAGCCATGCCGTCACGGTCGAGATCCGCCGCATGGGCGGCGGCTTTGGCGGCAAGGAAACGCAAGGCAACCAGTTTGCCGCGCTCGCGGCGATTGCTGCGAAAAAACACCATCGCGCGGTGAAAATCCGGCCCGACCGTGACGAAGACATGATCGCCACCGGCAAGCGCCATGACTTCCTCGTAGATTACGAGGTCGGCTTCGACGACGAGGGCAATATCCTCGGCGTCGATTTCATGTTTGCGGCGCGCTGCGGCTTCTCGGCGGACCTGTCGGGCCCGGTCACCGACCGCGCGCTGTTCCATTGCGACAACACCTATTTCTGGCCGGCGGTTCATGCGCAATCGGCGCCGCTCTACACCAACACCGTGTCGAACACCGCCTTCCGCGGCTTCGGCGGGCCGCAAGGCATGGTCGGCGCCGAGCGTGTCATCGAAGAGGTCGCCTTTGCCGTTGGCAAGGACCCGCTCGAGATTCGCAAGAAGAATTTTTATGGCACCAGCGACCGCAACGTCACGCCCTATCACCAGACGGTCGAGGACAACATCATCCACCGCATCGTCGCCGAGCTGGAGGCGAGTTGCGACTATGCGAGGCGTCGCCGCACCATTGAAGCTTTCAACGCCAACAGCCGCTTCATCAAGCGTGGATTGGCGCTGACGCCGGTCAAGTTCGGCATCTCGTTCACCGCGACGCACTACAATCAGGCCGGCGCGCTGGTGCATGTCTACACCGACGGTTCGGTGCATCTGAACCACGGCGGCACCGAGATGGGGCAGGGTCTCTACGTCAAGGTGGCGCAGGTGGTGGCGGAAGAATTCCAAATCGACCTCGACCAGGTGAAGATCACCGCGACCACGACCGGCAAGGTCCCGAACACCTCGGCGACCGCCGCATCGTCCGGTTCCGACCTCAACGGCATGGCGGCGCAGAACGCGGCCCGGCAGATCAAGGAGCGGTTGACCAACTTCGCCGCCGAAAAATACCAGGTGCCGCGCGACCAGGTGCTGTTCCTGCCCAACCGGGTGCGCATCGGCAACCAGGAGATCGCCTTCGCCGATCTCGTCAGGCAGGCCTACATGGCGCGCATCCAGCTTTCGGCGGCGGGCTTCTACAAAACGCCGAAAATCCACTGGGATCGCGACAAGGGCGAGGGTCGTCCCTTCTATTATTTCGCCTATGGCGCCGCGTGCTCGGAAGTCTCGGTCGACACGCTGACCGGCGAATATGTCGTCGAGCGCACCGACATCCTGCACGAGACCGGACGCTCGCTGAACCGCGCCATCGACCTTGGCCAGGTCGAAGGCGGCTTCATCCAGGGCATGGGATGGCTGACGACGGAGGAGCTTTGGTGGGACGAAAAGGGCCGGCTGCGCACCCATGCGCCGTCGACCTACAAGATTCCGCTCGCCTCGGACCGACCGAAGATCTTCAATGTGACGCTGGCCGATTGGCCGGAAGCGAGCGAGCCGACGGTGCACCGCTCCAAGGCGGTCGGCGAGCCGCCGCTGCCGCTCGGCATCTCGGTGCTGCATGCGCTGTCGGATGCGGTGGCAAGCGTTGCCGACCACCGGATCTGCCCGCGCCTCGACCCACCGGCGACGCCGGAGCGGGTGCTGATGGCGATCGAACGGCTGAAGAGGGAAGCCAAGGCTGGTGCTTGAACTCGGTCCCGGGGTTCGTACAGGGCGTGCAATCCGGGCCGAAAAACCCTATGTTTCCCGATAGGGAAAGCAAAAACATGACCTCGAAAGTGCAAACCCTGAAAGCATTTCTTGGCGGCGCCGGCCGTGTCGCGCTGGTCGAGGTGGCCGGGACCAAAGGCTCGACGCCCCGCGAGAAGGGCGCCTTCATGCTCGTCTCGGGCGCGGCGATTTTTGGCACGATCGGCGGCGGCCAGCTCGAATTCATCGCGATCGACAAGGCGCGGCAGCTGCTTTTCTCCCCCCTTGAGGGGGAGATGGCCGCAGAGCGGCCAGAGGGGGTCGTCTCAGAAGGCACCGCCAGAGCGTCGAGCACTGGCGCGGCGACCCCACCCGACGGCTTCGCCGCCACCCTCCCCTCAAGGGGGAGGGATATCCGCGCTACCCTCGATGTCCCGCTCGGGCCCGAGATCGGCCAGTGCTGCGGCGGCAGGGTCGAGGTGCTGATCCGGCTGGTCGACACGGCGTTGGCGCAAGAGCTGGTCGCGGCGGCGGACGCCGAGCAGGCACAGATGCCGCATGTCTACATCTTCGGCGGCGGCCATGTCGGCCAGGCGCTGGCCTCGGCGGTGGCCTTGCTGCCGGTCCGTGTCGTCGTTGTCGAGACGCGGGCCGAGGCGCTGGAGGGCATGCCGGACACGGTCGAAACCAGCCTGACGCCAATGCCCGAGGCGATGGTGCGCAAGGCTCCGGCTGGCGCCGCGTTCGTCGTCCTCACCCACGACCACGCGCTGGATTTCCTGATCGTCGCCGAGGCACTGAAACGCCGGGATGCCGCCTATGTCGGCATGATCGGCTCGAAGACCAAGAAGGCGACGTTCAGGAACTGGTTCCTGAAGGCGGCGGACGGCAGCGAGGCGCAATTTGCCGGCCTCGTCTCGCCGATCGGCGGCGATGCGGTCAAGGACAAGCGTCCGCAAGTCATTGCGGCCTTGGCGGCGGCCGAGATCATGACGGCACTGGCCGCCCATGCTGGCGCGCGAGCCGCGCCGCACCCCGTCTCTCGTGGCAAGGCAATGGCCGGCTGACGGCCAGAATTCGAGCAACGCTCATTTGCCGGCCAGAATTTCCTTGATCAGCCGTTGGCAGCGCTCGGCCATGAAATCGAGCAGCAGCCGCACCTTCGGGTCCTGCAGCTTCTTGTGCGGGTAGACGGCGGCGAACTGCACCGGCGTCGGTGGCGTGTCGGGCAGGATCACCTTCAGACGCCGGTCGCGGATGAACGGCTCGACCTCGAAGCGCGGCTTGTTGATGATGCCGCGGCCCGACAGCGCCCAGCCGGTCAGCACGTCGCCATCGTCGGTGTCATAGGGTCCGTGCACCTCGAATTTCCGCGGACCGTCGGCCGTCTGCAGCGTCCACACATATTCGCGCGCGCCGGCGTAGCGCAGCATCAGGCAGTCGTGTTTGTTGGCGATCAGTTCCTGCGGCTCGGTCGGTTCGCCGCGCGTCTCCAGATATTTCGGCGCCGCCACCAGCACCCGCTCGCACTCCATGATGCCGCGCATTCTCAGGCTGGAATCCTCGATGATACCCAGTCTGAACGCGACGTCGATGCCTTCCTTCATGATGTCGACATTGTGGTCCGAAAGCCTCAGCCGAACCTCGATGTCAGGATATTTGTCGTGGAAATCGGGGATTCCCGACGCCACCAGCCGCCGGCCGAGGCCAAGCGGCGCTGTCACCTTGATGGTGCCACGCGGCTGGCCGGACAAAGCGCTGACGGCGGCTTCCGCCTCGGTGACCGCCTCAAGCACCTGCTTGGCGCCGGAGTAGAACACCGTGCCGTGCTCGGTCGGCATCAATTGCCGCGTTGTGCGATTGAACAGCCTGACACCGAGATGTTTTTCGAGCTCCTTGATGCGGTTGGAGGCGACCGCTGGCGAAATGCGCATGTCGCGCCCCGCCGCCGACAGATTGCCGAGCTCGACGACGCGAACGAAGACGGAGATGTTGTCGAGATAGGCCATGCGGCTTTGGGGCTCTCATGCGGCTGCGCAGGGATAACCCTAGTGCATGACCCCGAAAAATCGGAATCGATTTTCGGAAAGGATCATGCACCAGATAAAGTTCTACAGCGTCCTTTGCGCGTCCAAGGGACGCGCGGCGCTGTAGTATTTTCCATTTTTTTTTGAAAGTCATCGTGCCGCTCGGCCCTTTCCGTTTGCGCTCCAGTCCGTAAAGTCACCCAATCGGCAGGGACGACTTTTCAATGATCGATTTTGCGATTTTCTGGGACTGGCTGAGTTTCGCCGTGCGCTGGCTGCATGTCGTCACCAGCATAGCCTGGATCGGCTCGTCCTTCTATTTCGTCGCGCTCGATCTCGGCTTGCGCCAGCGTCCGGGCATGCCTGTCGGCGCCTTCGGCGAAGAATGGCAGGTGCATGGCGGCGGCTTCTACCACATCCAGAAATATCTCGTGGCGCCGACCGAAATGCCTGAGCACCTGACCTGGTTCAAATGGGAATCCTACGCTACCTGGCTGTCGGGCTTTGCCATGCTGTGCGTCGTCTACTATGCCGGCGCGGACCTCTTCCTGATCGATCCCAACGTGCTTGCCATGTCGGTGCCTACAGGCATCTTGCTGTCGCTGGCGACGATCGGCGTCGGCTGGGTGGTCTACGATCTCTTATGCCGTTCGCCGCTTGGCAGGAGCGACACCGGCCTGATGCTGGTGCTCTATGGCGTGCTGGTGTTCATCGCCTGGGGTCTTACCCATCTGTTCACCGGCCGCGCCGCTTTCCTGCATCTTGGCGCCATCACCGCGACGATCATGTCGGCCAATGTCTTCATGGTCATCATTCCGAACCAGAAGATCGTCGTCGCCGACCTGATCGCCGGCAGGAAGCCAGATCCGAAATACGGCAAGATCGCCAAGCAGCGATCGCTGCACAACAATTACCTGACGCTGCCCGTTCTCTTCCTGATGCTGTCGAACCACTACCCGCTGGCGTTTGCTACCCAGTTCAACTGGGTGATCGCCTCGTTGGTTTTCATCATCGGCGTGCTGATCCGGCACTATTTCAACACCATGCATGCGCGCAAGGGCAACCCGACCTGGATCTGGCTGGCGGCCGCCGTCCTGTTCGTCGTCATTATCTGGCTGTCAACCGCGCCGAAAGTGCTGACCGGCGAAGTCAAGGCGTCCTCGACGGCACAGGTCTATATCGCCTCGGTGCATTTTCCCGCAGTGCGCGATACGGTGCTTGGCCGTTGCTCGATGTGCCATGCGCAGGAGCCGTCCTACGAGGGCATCTATCACGCGCCGAAAAGTGTGATGCTCGACACGGACGCCGGTATCGCCGGGCAGGCCCGCGAGATCTACCTGCAGGCCGGCCGCAGCCACGCGATGCCGCCCGCCAACGTCACCCATATCACCGACAAGGAGCGGGCGCTGCTGGTGGCATGGTTCGAGGAGGCGGGGAAATAGGCATGACCAGCACACTCCTGCGCGGCCGCACGCTGTCCTTTCTGCGCTGGCCTGAGACCGTCGACGACCATTCCGCCTGGCGCTACGAGGATGACGGCGGCCTGCTGCTCCGCGACGGCAGTATCGTTGCCGCAGGCGCATATGCCGACGTCGAGAAAAAGGCTGATGAAGGCGTAAAAAAGATCGACCACCGCCCGCATTTGCTGCTGCCTGGTTTCATCGACGCGCATGCGCATTTTCCGCAGATGCAGGTTATCGCCTCCTACGGCGCCGAGCTGCTCGACTGGCTGAACACTTACACCTTTCCCGAGGAAACCAAATTCCAGAACGCCCAGCACGGCCGCCGCATCGCCAGGCTGTTCCTCGACGAGATGGTGCGCCACGGCACGACGACAGTCGCCGCCTATTGCTCGGTCCACAGGGAATCGGCCGAAGCGTTCTTCGCCGAGTCGCATGACCGCAACATGCTCAACATCGCCGGCAAGGTGATGATGGATCGCAACGCGCCGGAGGGCGTGCTCGACACGCCGCAATCGGCCTATGACGACAGCAAGGCGCTGATTAAGGAGTGGCACGGCAAGGGGCGCCAGCACTATGCCATCACGCCGCGCTTCGCCATCACCTCCTCGCCCGAGCAATTGGAGATGGCGGGCGCGCTCTGCCGCGAATATCCTGATCTGCACATGCAGACGCATCTGTCGGAAAACCACGCCGAGATCGCCTTTACGCTGCAACTCTATCCGCAGGCACGCGACTATACCGATGTTTACGAGCGCTATGGGCTGCTCGGGCGCAAAAGCCTGTTCGGCCACTGCATCCATCTTTCGGAACGCGAGGCGGATGCGCTTTCGGACACGGGCTCGGTGGCCGTGTTCTGCCCGACCTCGAACCTGTTCCTCGGTTCGGGCCTGTTCGATTATCAGCGCTACCGCACGCGTGGCAAAGCTCTTCGGATCGCGGCCGCCACCGATGTCGGCGGCGGCACCAACTACTCGATGCTGCGCACCATGGATGAGGGCTACAAGGTGATCGCGCTGAACGGCGAGAAGCTCAATCCGTTCCAGTCGTTCTGGCAGCTCACCCGCGGCAATGCCGAGGCGCTGTCGATCATGGAAAGGATCGGCACGCTCGACCAAGGCAGCGATGCCGACATCGTCGTCCTCGACGCGCGCGCCACGCCGGCGATGCGGCTGCGGATGGAGACGGCGGACACGCTGGCGGAGGAGCTGTTTCTGCTGCAAACGCTGGGCGACGACCGCGCCGTGCGCGAGGTCTACGTCGCCGGGCGGGCGATGAAGACCGATATGGCGGTTTAGCTATCCCACAAGTCCCGCTTGACCCAGCGGCAGCCATCGGTCAAAGCGTGCCGCGACGTTGATAGGGGAATGACATGGCCGTTGCGGACGATATCGCTCTGATCCAGAAACAGGAAGCCGAGCTTGTCTTCTCGGTCTTCGATGAAGCTGTCGCCTTCAAGATCGGCTCGACGATCCGCGACCGGGCACTGGCCCAGGGCTTGCCGATCATCGTCGACATCAGGACCTTCGACCGGCCGCTGTTTTACGCGGCAATGCCGGGCTCGAACGCCTCCAATCCGGATTGGGCGCGGCGCAAGATCAACGTGGTGCAGCGGTTCCTGAAAAGCACCTACCGCATGGTGCTGGAGCAGCAGCGTCCCGACCGCAGCTTCAAGCCGGGCGAGGGGCTCGACATATCGGACTATGTGCTGGCCGGTGGTGGCTTTCCCATAACGGTCAAAGGTGCCGGCGTCATCGGTGTGATCGCGGTCTCGGGCCTGCCGGAGCGTGAGGACCACGGCGTCGTCGTCGATGCGCTGTGCAGCCACCTCGGCGTCGACGGGCGCGAGCTGGCACTGCCGCCGGAAGCAAAATGACCGCGCTCGATCCCAAATCCTTCCTCGCCGCCATCTTCAATGCCGCCGTTGCCGCCGCTGATCCGCAGAGGACGATCAGGGGTCATCTGCCGGCAATGCCGAAGGGGCGCACCATCGTCATTGGTGCAGGAAAAGGCTCGGCGCAGATGGCGGCGGCTTTCGAAAAAGTGTGGGACGGGCCGATCGAAGGGCTGGTCGTCACCCGTTACGGCTATGGCGCGACCTGCCAGCGCATCGAGATCATCGAGGCGGCGCATCCGGTGCCGGATGCCGCCGGGCTCGAAGCGTCGCGCCGGCTGCTCGAAAAGGTGCAGGGACTGACCGCGGACGATCTGGTCGTGGCGCTCATCTCCGGCGGCGGCTCGGCGCTGCTGCCGGCGCCCGCCGAAGGTCTGACGCTGGCCGACGAAATCGCCGTCAACGAGGCGCTGCTCGCCTCCGGCGCGCCGATCGCCGCCATGAACACCATCCGCAAGCATGTTTCCACCATCAAGGGCGGCAGGCTGGCGGCAGCTGCCTATCCGGCAAAGCTGGTATCTTTGGTGGTCTCCGACATTCCCGGCGACAATCCGGCGCTTGTCGCTTCCGGCCCGACCGTTCCCGATTCCGGCAACCGCCAAGAGGCGCTGGCATCGATCGCCGCCTATGGCATGAAACTGCCGGCTGCCGTGATGGCGCATATCAATTCGCCGGCCGCCGATGCGCCGCGCGTCGATGATCCGCGTTTTTCGCGCAACGAAGTGCATCTGATCGCCTCGGCCGGCGTCTCGCTGGAAGCGGCTGCGGCCGAAGCCAGGCGCCATGGCATCGAGGCGGCCATCCTCTCCGATTCCATCGAGGGCGAAGCGCGCGAAGTTGGGGGTGTCCATGCGGCAATCGCCCGTGAAGTCGCGACGCGCAACCGGCCTTTCCCGAAGCCCGTGCTGATTCTATCAGGCGGCGAGACGACGGTGACCGTGCGGGCGAAGGGCAAGGGCGGTCGTAACACCGAGTTTCTGCTTGCCTTCGCCATCGGCATCAGCGGCATGGAGGGCGCCCATGCACTGGCCGCTGACACCGATGGCATCGACGGTTCGCAGGACAATGCCGGCGCCTTTGCCGACGGCTCGACGGTGTCGCGGATGCGGGCGGCAGGCGTCGATGCCAAGGCGATGCTTGCCGGCAACAATGCCTGGACGGCATTCAACGCCGTCGGCGATCTCTTCGTGCCTGGCCCGACCGGAACGAACGTCAATGATTTGAGGGCAATCCTGATCAGATAGGGGTCAGGCGGCCATCAGCTTTTTCACTGCCTTCATGTCCTGCAGGAACCGCTCGCGTTCGGCCTGCTTGTCCGCCGGCTCGCGAATACGCAGGATGAAGGACGGGTGGATGGTGACGAACACAGGCAAGCCATCGTCCCGCTCCACGACCGCGCCGCGCATCTTCATGATTGGCACGACCTTGCCGAGCAGCGACTGCGCCGCCGTTGCGCCGAGCGCCACCGCCAGATTGGGCTTGATCAGATCGAGCTCCCTGTCGAGCCACCAGCGGCAGGCCTGCACCTCGCCGGCATTCGGCTTCGAGTGGATGCGCCGCTTGCCGCGCGGCTCGAACTTGAAATGCTTGACCGCATTGGTGACATAGACTTTCAGCCGGTCGACGCCGGCATCGTCCAGGATGGCGTCGAAGACTTTTCCCGCCGGACCGACGAAAGGTTTGCCGGCCAGATCCTCCTGGTCGCCTGGCTGTTCACCGACGAAAACCACCTTGGCCTTGTCAGGCCCTTCGCCGAACACGGTCTGCGTTGCGTTGCGCCACAGCGGGCAGCGGCGACAGGCCTTCGCCACTTCGCTGAGTTCGGGAATGGTGCTTGCGCCATCGTCTTCTGCCGTCTCAGGCAATTCAGGCTTGGGCCAGCGTCTTGCCTGCACCTTGGCGTGGTGCGGAGAATTTGTCTGCATCCTGGCGATCATGGCTGATGCGGCCTTGCCCGCTGCTGCGATCAGATGCGGAATGAGCGAAGCCCCCGAAAGGTTCCTTCAAATAGCCGGGACCCGGCTTTCGCTGGGCGAATGACCGGCGATGCGATGCCTTCACACCTCGTGCAGATAGAGATGATAATCCAGTTCGCTGACCGTGCGCGCCACCCGCAGATATTCGGATTGCTTGATCGCCACGAATGTTCGGTGCAGGTCTTCCCCCAGCGCCGCTTTGAGGAATGTCGAGGCCCTTGCCGCCTCGATCGCGGCGCGCCAGTCCACCGGCATGGTGGTGCGCGTGGTTGCTGATTCGTAGCCATTGCCGGTGGTTTCGGGGCCTGGATCGAGGCCCTCATCGAGACCCTTGACGATCCCGGCCAGCACGGTTGCCGCCACCAGATAGGGGTTGGCGTCGACGCCCGACGGCCGGTGCTCGATGCGCCGGTTTTTCGCGTCGCCAGCCGGCACGCGCAATGCCACCGAGCGGTTGTTGACGCCCCAGGTCGGCGCCACCGGCGCATAGGATTGCGAAACGAAACGCCGCCATGAATTGGCGTGCGGTGCAAACACCAGCATCGATTCGGCCATGGTCTGGATGAGGCCGCCCAGTCCGCGCAGCAGCTGCAAGGACCAGGTCTCGCCGCTGGCTTCGGCAAAGACGTTGTTGCCGGCCTTGTCCTGCAGCGAGACATGGAAATGCATGCCGGAGCCGGCGTATTTCTCGATCGGCTTGGCCATGAAGCAGGCAGTGACGCCGTGGCGGCGCGCCTGCGCCCGCACCAGCCGCTTCAGCATGACGAGGTCGTCGGCGGCCCGCATCACGTCCTTGCGATAGTTAAGCGTCAGTTCGTACTGGCCGGGCGCGTATTCGGAAATGACCGTCTCGGCCGGGATGCCTTGCACCCTGGCCGCGGCGTAGATGTCGGAAAACAGCGGCTCCATGCCGTGCAGATGGTCGACGGAATAGACCTCTGTCTTGGCCGAGCGGCGGCCGTCGAGCACCGCATGCGCCGGCTGCACCTTGCCGTCGGCGTCGCGCTCGTTGGCGAGCAGGAAGAATTCGAGCTCGAAGGCGCCGGCCGGATGCAGGCCCTTGGCCGCCAGTATCTCCACCTGCCGGCCCAGCGCCAGGCGCGGGTCGGAGGACATCGGCTGACCATCGAGATGGTACATCGCCATCAGCACCTGGCCGCGCGGCGGCTGTGTGCCGAACAGCGGCACCAGCGTGCCGGGGATCGGCCATGCCCGCAGGTCGCCGTCGCCCGTCGTCCAGATCAGTCCGGTCTCGTGCACGTCCTCGCCGGTGATGTCGAGGCCGAGGATCGAGATCGGCATATGCCTGCCGCCCTCGAAGATGCTCATCAACTCGTGCCGGCGCACGATCTTGCCACGCCCGACGCCATTGGCATCGGTCAGCACGATGTCGAACGCTTCGATCTCCGGATGGGCGTCGAGAAAGGTTTGCGCCTCGGCGGGCGTCGAGCCCGAAGGGGAGGCGATGATGGCGTTCAAAGTTTGCTTGTGCGCTTCTCTCATGTGCAAGCTTGTCTCATGCCGCGAGCCTTGCCGCAACCGCGCCGAAGGCGGTGATCAGGCGGTTCACCTGGGCAGCGCTGGTCGCCGGCGAGATCAGCATCATGTTGTGGAACGGCGCGATCAGCACGCCGCGATTGACCAGCGCGACATGGACAGCCGCTTCGAGCGCCGGTGCGTGCGCTGCTTCCGCCTCGCCGCCATTCCTCAGCGGGCCGGGTGCGCAGATGAACTCGACGCGGGCGCCGACTCGGGCAACATGCCAAGGCAGGCGGTAACGGTCGATGACAGCGGTCAGCCCGGCGTCGAGCCGCCGCGCCAGATGGTCCATATGGCTATAGTTCTCGTCGGTCATCACCTCTTCGAGCGTGGCGCGCATCGCTGCGAACTGCAGCGGATTGGCCGAGAGCGTCGTGCCCATGCCGGAATAGCCTGGTTCCTTGGTCCTGACATAGTCGGCATAGCGGGTGGCGACGCCATCGCTCATGCCCCAGACGCTGGCTGGCACACCGCCGGCGATTGGCTTGCCGAGCACGAACAGGTCCGGCTCCAGGCCGCGTTTCCTAGTGTAGCCGCCGGGACCGGTCGAGATCGTGTGTGTCTCGTCGATCAGAAGCAGGGTGCCAGCGGCGCGGGTGAGACGCCGCAGCGCGTTGTGGAAGCCGGGATCGGGCAGCACCATGCAGGAATTGGTCAGCACCGGCTCGGTGACGACACAGGCGATTTGCTGGTCCCGGAGTGCTGTCTCAAGCGCCGGCACATCGTTGAACTCGACGACATCGGTCGCCCGGGTCAGGTCGCGGAATTCGCCGGCCAGTCCTGGCCGGTTGGCCGGTCTGCCGCCGACCAGCCGGCCAGTCCTGGCCGGTTGGCCGGTCTGCCGCCGACCAGGCGCACCATCGTCTCGTCGACCGAGCCGTGATAGCAGCCGTTGAAGACCAGGATCTTGCCCCGGCCGGTGATGGCGCGGGCGACGCGCAGCGCGAAGCGGTTGGCATCGGTCGCCGTTGTCGCAATCTGCCAGAACGGCAGGCCGAAGCGCTGTTGCAGCAGCGGGCCGATGGCGAGTGCATCTTCCGAAGGCAGCATGTAGGTCAGGCCGCGTCCGGCCTGCCTACGGATGGCGTGGGCGACCGGCGGCGGCGAGTGGCCGAACATCGAGCCGGTGTCGCCGAGGCAGAAATCATCGAGCCGATTGCCGTCGATGTCAGTGATAGTGGCGCCTCTGGCGCTGTCGACCATTATCGGGAACGGCGTTGGCCAGTCGTTCATCCAGTGCATCGGCACGCCGCCGAAGAAACCCGGCAGGCCGTTGCCGACCTTGGCTGCCGATTTCGGCCTTGCCTTGCGGAAGGCTTCGGCCTCGGTCTCGCGCAGATCCGCGATGCGAGCAGTGCTGATGCCACCGATAGAAGTCTTTGAATGGTCGCTCGTAGGCAATGAATGCCCCTCTCATAGGGGAATAGGGGAATAGGGGAATGGGGG